>CADBND010000277.1 GCA_902795875.1 uncultured Erysipelotrichaceae bacterium | reverse complement strand
TATCCAGCTTGGCTTCGATGACCGTACCGGTCGCCAGCTTCTTCGGGTTGGCCTTCAGGTCTCTAACTTCCGCGACGACCAGGATCGTTTCCAGGATGTCCTGTACGCCCATTCCGGTCTTGGCGGAACATTCGACGTAGATCGTATCGCCACCCCATTCTTCCGGCATCAGACCCAATTCCGACATGGCATTCTTGACTTTATCGGGGTTGGCACCCGGTTTATCCATCTTGTTTATTGCGACGATGATCGGAACATTTGCCGCCTTGGCATGGTCGACTGCTTCGATCGTCTGCGGCATGACACCGTCATCTGCTGCAACGACGATGATCGCGATATCAGTTACACTGGCACCTCTGGCACGCATTGCAGTGAATGCTTCATGACCAGGTGTATCCAGGAAAGTCACGAGTTTATCGCCGACTTTCACCTGATAGGCACCGATATGCTGCGTGATACCGCCGAATTCTCCTTCAACGACTCTTGAATTACGGATATAGTCCAGCAATGTCGTCTTGCCGTGGTCGACATGACCCATGATCGTTACGATCGGAGCTCTCTCGACGAGGTCTTTCGGATCATCTTCTTCCGTATCGAGAAGCGTCTCATCTTCCTGCGGTTCTTCTTTTGTAGCATCTACACCGAACTCCATACATACGAGCTCGACATTCTCATCATCCAGTGCGGAATTGATGGTGACCATCTTTCCCAGCATGAAGAGGATCTTTATGACCTCACCCGAATTCTTATGTAACTTGGCAGCCAGATCACCGACAGTGATCCCATCCTGGTAAGTTATCGCTGAGACCTTTTCTTCATTCCTTCTTTCGAAAGGCTGATTTCCTTTCGGTTTTTTGTTCAGATGTTTTCTGTATGTCTGTTTAGCCATCGCGATCCTCCTTTATTTCACTAATTACTCTGATTCTTTCAATAATGCCTCTTTAAAGCCCTCATCCAGAATACCGATCACCTTGACGTTATTGCGGCCAAGGGCATCAGACAGACTCTCAGAATCAAATCTGTCGATGTGAACGATATCGTAATAATGGCATTTCTTTTCAAAACGTTCCCGGCTCTTTTCCGAGATGTCAGAAGCGATGAACATCAGTTTCACCTTTCCGATCCGGTTCAATACTTCTTCACCAAGCACCGCCTTTCTGGCCCGATAGGCCAGTCCGAGCGTGGACAAAGTCTTATCCATTGATCACCTTGGCGATCTCTTCGTAGACCGATTCGGGGATCTCTGTTTCCAAAGCCCGTCCGAGAACATTCTTTTTCTTTGCGATCTCCAGCGCTGTTTCGCTTTTTGAGATATAGGCACCCTTCCCGTTCAGCTTGCCGCTGAGATCGACTTTTACTTCACCTTCGGGAGTCCTTACAATACGCAAAAGCTCCTTTTTGGGAAATGACTCATTCGTAGCCAGGCATCTGCGCATCGGTGTCTTCTTCATTTAGTTCTCCTCGTAGTAATCCTCGTATTCATCGAAGTCGATATCATCATCGTTGATCCAGGAATTCTCTTCTTCCATAGCTTCCTGTGCTTCGATCTCTTCGAGTTCTTCCTCGGTATAGACCGGTTTGAACTTCTCATCATATTCTTTCTTTTCGAGATCTTCCGCTCTCACACGACGATCCTCATCGTCCTTCTTTCTGCGTCTCTTTGTCTCCGGCTTGCTTTCTTCCTTACGGGATGCATCCGCAAAGTCTTCAAACTTGGACTTGTATTCCGTCTTCGGCGCAAGCGGCTTCTTCGGTTCTTTCTTCGGTTTAACGACAGGAGCAGTTTCTTCCTTGACAGGTTCTGTCTTGACTTCTTCGACTTCCTGCTTCTTTTCTTCTTCAGCAGGAGTCTCTTCGACGACTGTCTCTTCAACGGAAGCTTCTTCCTTCTTCTCCGGTTCTGCTTTGGAAAGGTTGTCAGTCGGTATGCTTACGACTTCCTCGACCTTGCCTTCATCCATCTCTTCGATGGTGGTCTCATCAAATCCGGTATCGTTGGCAGCCAGTTCTTCATCGAATTCCGCCTTACGTTTTGCGGCTTCTTCCTGCAGTTTCAGGAACTTCTCTTGTTCTCTTTCACGGATGATCCTGATCTGGTCAGCCTTGAATTCCATGACGGCGTTATCAACATCGATACCCAGTTCATTGATCTCACTTTCCGTCTTAATATCGATCTTGCGATTAGTCAGTTTGACTGCAAGTTTGGCATTCTTTCCCCTCTTGCCGATCGCGACAGAAAGCTTATCGTCATCGACGACTACGACTAAGGGACGTCTGTTGTGACGTTCTGCTTCCGCGATTGCTTCTTCGGTAAGGGACGGATCAGTCAGTTCATTGGCATAGAAGCAGGCTTTGACTTCAGCCGGAGCCAAAGCGTTCTTGACCAGTTCTCCGATATCCTCATTCCATTCGAAGACATCGATCTTTTCGCCCTTGATCTCGCCGATGACGGCCTGTACACGCGTACCTCTGGGACCGATGCAGGCACCAATGGCATCAACATCGTCATTTCTGGAATAGACAGCCATCTTTGTTCTTTCGCCGGCATCTCTGGCGATCGCCTTGATCTCCACAAGACCCTGAGCGATCTCCGGAACTTCCTTTTCGAACAGACGTTTCACAAACATCGCATCCGCTCTGGATAAAACGACCTGCGAACCCTTGGAGTTCTTGTTTACTTCCTTGATGATGCACCGTATGGACTGTCCTTCACGGTACTGTTCACCGGGGATCTGTTCTGATTTTAAAAGGATACCGATCGTATTCTTGATATCGACAAGGATGAACTTTTCTTCGATCGTCTTGATTATGCCTGAGATAAGGTCGAATTCTTTGTCCTTGTATTCATCATATACACGCTGTTTCTCGTATTCCTTGATACGCTGTTTCAGCATCTGCTTGGCAACGTTGATGGATGTACGTCCGATCTCAGAGAAATCAACTTCCTCTTCGATGTAGTCGTTTACCTTTACATCCGGATTGATCTTGATCGCTTCGGAATAAAGGATATCAAGGGTCTCATCAAACGTATCAGTGTCGTCTTCAACGACCAGCAGTTGATGATACACGTGCATCTCGTTTTTCTCGATGGTCACTCTGACAATGGCCTCTGGCGCATCGATGTGCTTCTGGTAGGTCTTGGCGATGGCCTCTTTCAGAGTATCGAGGATGAATTCAGGATCGACTTTTCTGTCTTCCTCGAACAGTCTCATTCCATCGATAAAGTTCTTGTTTTTAAGACTAATGCCACTCATAAATCATTCTCCTTATCAAAATTTAACGGCATAACGCACTTTTTTGGCTTTGGCATATTCAACTGAAACATCCTTCTCCCTGGTCTTGTCCTGGACCTTAAGGTTCATAACTCCGTTCTTATAGGAAGTAAGGGTTCCGTAGTATTCACTGTCTTTCGTCTTGACATAGATATATTCGTTCAAGGCTGCTTTCAGTTCCTCTTCATTGCGGATCGGCCTTTCGGCACCTACCGTGGATACATCCAGGAAATAGTTGTCCGGAAGATCATCTTCGTATTGATCGAGCAGATCGGAAACTTGTGAAGACACCTTCTCGATCTGATCCATATCCATCTTCTCATCGAGAAGGACACAAAGTGTCTGATCATTCTTATGATAGGTGATCTCAAAGACCTTCAGGCCTTCTTTTTCCAGCATATCCGTTATGAGAGTAAATATCTTTTCCTTGTCCATATTCCTCCAAAAAAACATTAAGGAGCGATCACTCGCTCCTAATACATATCAATAATATGTTATTTCCTGCTTCTTTTCAAGCAAAATCGCACATTTTAAAGGCGATAATCAGCCTTTTTTGAAAGCTCCAGGATCTTTAAGAGAAGTTCGACGACCTTCTCACCGTCTTCCTTGCACCAGAATTCATGGACGCCATGGAAACACTGACCACCAGTACCGATATTGGGACAAAGTATCCCGTTCCAGGTCAGTACCGCTCCATCTGTTCCGCCACGTATCGCGACTTCATTGTAGTCCAGATCGCATTCCTTCATGGCATCCTTCACAAGATCTAATGGAGCCATATGGCCGATGAATTTCTCTTTCATGTTCTTATAGGAATCCGTGATCTTAAGATCGACTGCATCATAAGCGTATTTCTGATTCAGTTTTGCAGCGGCCTTTCTGAGATCATCCTTCTGTTTTTCCAGAAGATCAAGATCGTGATTACGGAGGATGTATTGCATATGCGCTTGTCCGACTTCCCCATTCACGTATTGAAGCATATTGAAGCCTTCATAGCCTTCCGTCTTTTCCGGAACTGCTTCCGGGTCCAGCATTCCGTGGAACTCATGTGCTACCTGCAAGGCGTTGACCATCTTGTTTTTGGCGGAACCGGGATGTACGGAAATCCCTTTGATATCCACGACCGCGCTGGCAGCGTTGAAGTTCTCATATTCGACGTTACAAGGCCTGTCGCCATCAAGCGTATAAGCGAAATCGACTTTGAAACGGTCGTAATCGAAATACTTCGTGCCCCTGCCCACTTCTTCATCCGGTGAGAAACAGACGCGGATCGGACCGTGTTTGCGTTCCTTGTCATTCGTCAATATCTCCAATGCCTGCATGATCGCAGCAATACCAGCCTTATCGTCGGCACCCAGAAGCGTCTTACCATCAGTCACGACAAGAGTCTTGCCGACAAAATCGAGAAGTTCCGGAAAACGTTCGACTTCCGTGACGACATTTTCATTCAGGACGATGTCCTTGCCATCATAGTTTTCAATGACTCTTGGTTGAACATTGTATCCGGAAGCCTGTTCGGAAGTATCCATATGGGAATTGAGACCGATCGTAAGATAGTTCTCATCACCTGGAAGATATCCGTATACATAACAGTGTTCGTCCAGAACGACATCCTCAAGACCAAGTTCCACCAGCTGATCTCTCAGATGTTTCGCCAGTTCCCATTGACCGGGCGTACTAGGAAAATCAGTGGAATCTTCCTTGCTGGTCGTATCGTAGCTCACATAATCTAATAATCTGTCTATAAGCATTTTCGTCCTCCTAGAATAATGACATCTGATTGGAATCATCCAGATCTTTCAGAACGCCCAGATCATCCAGTCTCTTCAATAATGTGCCGGAAAGCTGCGTCCTCTCCGTGATATCCTCCTTGGAAAGGAAAGGCTTCTCCTCCCTTGCAGCAACGATCGATTCCGCAACGTTGTCCCCGAGACCGTCCAGAATCTTGAACGGTGGTATGATCTGATGATTGTTATCAGGATCCACCCGGAATTCC
>CADBND010000276.1 GCA_902795875.1 uncultured Erysipelotrichaceae bacterium | reverse complement strand
TTCAGATTCTCCGTATCCGCATAAGCTCTGGCATATTCGTTCTTGAGCCGATCGACTTCTTTCATCAGGACATCGATCTGCGACTCTTCATTGAGATCTTCCACGATCTCTTCTTCATCAGCCTCTTCTTCGGCCTTTTCTTTGAGCTCTTCAGCCTCCTTTTTCACTTCTTCATCTGAAGCTACTTCTTTTACATCTTCCTTATTCTTATCAGCCATAAAGCTCCTTTCTAGTGAAACATGTCTTCGATCTCTTTACATATGAAGTCCAGCAGATTGACGACACGGGAGTACTCCATACGTCTCGGCCCGACGACCATCAGACGTGCGTTGTCGTCAGGATTATCGGAAATACGGATCTGACTGGACACGATCGCAATATCGTCTTTCCAGACAAGTTCTGTTCCTTTCGGTGTCACCGCAACGACTTCATTCCCACTCTTCTGCCTGTCCACAAGACTTCTGAACAGCTTGGAATCGTCGAAGAACTTCGTCAACTGCTTCAGTTTCTCGATATCCGCATATTCCGGCTGATACATCATGTTGGAAGTACCGTCGAAATACAAGGTTTCTGAGGCAAATTTCACGAACGCTCCTGCGAACGCGTTGTACAACATCTCGAATCTCTGAACGGATCTTGTAAGCAGCGGTTTCAGCGACTCCAGTTTTTCAGGAAGATCGTTGATCATCGTGCCCTTCAACCTGTCGTTGAGGATGTCCGTACATGTCTCGATATCCTCGATTGTGACCGCTTCCGGGAAATTGAACGTCTTATTTTCGGTATAACCGGTATTGGTTATGAAGACACACACTGCCGTTTTGGGATCAATCTGGAACACTTTGATATGTTCCAGTGTCTGGGATTTCGCATCCGGACCAAGCATGCCGGTGGCAAGATTGGTCATCTCAGAAACGATCTTGCAGGATTCCTTGATCGCATCCTCGATGTTTGCCGAACGGCGATCGAAGATATTGGATAAGGCATTTTTTACTTCCTCGTCCATGTCTTTTTTCAACAGATGTTCGCAATAGTACTGATATCCCTTGTTGGAAGGAACACGACCAGCCGAAGTATGCGGTTTTTCCAGATAACCCAGTGACTCCAACGTAGCCATATCGTTACGGATCGTTGCGCTGGAATAAGGAAGACCGTATTTATCGACAAGGGTCTTGGAACCTACCGGCTCTGCCGTAGAAACGAATTCATCAACGATGGCCTTCAGTATATCGACCATTCTCTGTGTTAACGCCATACCGTCCCTCCTTTAGCACTCTAGATATCCTATTGCTAAAAATATATTACAACAATCATTTAGCACTGTCAACAATAAAGTGCTAAAAGAAAAACAAAAGAAAACCGCTTTTCAATGATATAGAATAAAAGATGGAAATAAGGCTATGAAAAAGAAAAACACCGAGACAAACGAACAGATCGATGAGGGAAGCGAATTATTGAGACCCTATCTGGAAAGCCTTCCGGATATCATGCGCTATCAGGTCATAACGAAAGCCCTTCTGGCAATATGGCTTTTCCTTTTGGGAAAACTGTTCCGCATCCTGCTAAACAGCACCGGCCGGGTCGCGGTAAGTTCGGGAGATTTTGCCTTTCTGTTTGCGACATGGCAAGGTATCCTCATCATCGTGATCGGTCTTTCCACATTGTTTGTCTTTGTGGCGCTCGACATCAACACCAAAATCATCCTCAGCAGGGATCTGCTGCTAAACAGAAAGACGACGGTCCTGGAAAGCAGCGAAGAGGCATTGAACTGTCTTCATTCCTTTTTTAATATCAAAGGACTGGGAGTCATCCTGTATATCGCTTTGATCGCACCGATCGTCGGGATCGGTTTTTCGATCACCCTTACGGAAGGCCTGTACATCCCGTCATTCATCTCTTCCGTTATCGTTAAGACTCCTTTCTATCTGATACTGATGATCCTGGTAGTTCTGGCCTTTGCCTCGATCGGGATCGCCAACCTCTTCCTCATGCATGGAGTCGTCATTGACAAGCTTCCAGTAAAAGATGCCGGTGAACAATCGAAAAAACTGATCAGGGAAAACTGGAAAGATTATCTGAAACAGAATTGTCTGTTTATACTGGTCATGACTGTGGCACTTCTCGTCATTGCCGTCGCTATACTGGTCATCCCGCTTTCGATCGCCGGACTTTTACCCCTTCCCTCATCACTGAAACGCGGTTCCATCGTGTTTTTCCTTCTGCAGGGGATCGTTCTGACATTACTTGCAGACATGATCGCGACACCATTCTATATCATGAAGATGACACAGCTCTATTACAGTTACAAAAACAATGAGCCCTTTGTTTATAAAGGAAGAAAAACACCGCAGCGCAAACTCAACAGGACTGTTCTGTCGCTGCTGTTTGGTTTCCTTGTCGTGGCCGCATTCCTACTGACGATACGGTTCGATTTCTTCTTCCCTTTGA
>CADBND010000275.1 GCA_902795875.1 uncultured Erysipelotrichaceae bacterium | reverse complement strand
AGCCCTGATCCATACAGATCAGAAGCAGCGACATGAATTCTTCCGAATAGAAGATATTCAGGAAGCTGTTAGGCATGTATCGGCTCAGAAAGATATACAGCAAGGTGATCCTCTTTGGCTTCAAATAGAACAGAAGCAGTCCGCTGATCAATAAGACACCGTAATAGAATATGTTCACAAAGATCCGTAAAAGGATGCGCAGGTCATGATATATGCCGATCTTAACATCGAATGAAGAGATCAGCGCAAAAATCGAATCGATCCCGTAGAGATCGAAAAGATATAATGCCGTGACAGAAACGAAAAGAAGAAACAGCGGATAGGCAAGAGAATGAAACAGGCCTTCCTTGCCCTCTTCGATCCTTTTATGGAAACGCAGAGATATCGACAAAGCCTGTGCGAAGGAAAGCGAACCAAGAAGGCTCATCACGTACGGCCGCAGGGACGCGGGAAGAAATTCTTCGATCGCCTTTTCGACCAGAACGCCTTCATCAAGCTTTTTTCTCAGTTTCGAAAAGATCTCTTGGTTTTTCCGGTTTTTCAGAAGGTCGAAGCATTCACCGAGCGAAAGTCCGTTGTCGAGAAGCTTCGAAAGATACGAGAGATCCTCTACGCTCAGCGTCTTCTCAATAAAGATCCCCGCTGAAAATCCCATTCTTTATCCCCTTTTCGATCTGGGTGTCGATATCGAGGAACGTCGGCGAATTGTGTTTATGGATACGGAAGTATTCGATCTCCCGGAGATCCATGATCTCATAAAGAACGATCTTTTCATGGCTTCCTTTTCTCGTCATCATCCTCTGATTCGAAACACAGATCAGATTCTCATACAGATGATCCTCGTTCACGCCTAGTTCGCTCATCCTTGATATGCAGCTGCAGGCTCGGGAAGTATGAATGCTGGAAACGACGAGGTGTCCCGTATTGGCTGCCACAACCGCCATTCTTGCCGCCTTCTCATCGCGGATCTCGCCGATCATGATGATGTCCGGATCGTGACGAAGGATCTGTTTAATCCCCTCTGCGTAATCGAATCCCGCCGCTTCATTGACGGAAAGCTGTATCAGATAGTCATGATAGACTTCGATCGGATCTTCGATCGAATAGATCTTTCTGTTTTTCACGCTCTTTAAAAGTGTATAAAGCGTCGTTGTCTTCCCCGAACCAGTCGGCCCCGAAAACAGGACCAGCCCGCATTTTCGATTCAGAAGACTACGGAAATAGCGATTCTGCATTTCGATCGAAGACAAGCGATTCGCATCAATATTGAGCTCGCTGTTCATGATCCTGAGCACACCGTTGGTGTAATTCAGCTTGTTGATCACTGCGAACCTCAACGACAGCAGTTTTCCATCTACTTCCATTTCAAACTGGCCGGTCTGTGGTGTCGTAATGTTTCCGACATCCAGATTTGCCAGATATTGCAGGTAACGGATCAGTTTATAATCTTCGAATCTGGTCTTGACCTTGTGACAAAGCCCGTCGATCCGCATCTCGATCTCCATATCCTGATACCGCAGCATGAAATGGATGTCCGTCGCATTGTATTTGATCGCGAGCCGTAATAGTGCCAGCAGTCTTTCTTCCATCTCTCTTCCTCCGTCTCATAATTTGTAAAAAGAAGGAAGATCCCTAAATAAAAAGCCCGTTTTTCACAAAACGGGCATATTTTTCTATCTGAGATACCAGTTATTGGCCAATTCTGCCGACAGGGTCGTAGCTTCGTCATGCCCCGGACAGATCTTATAATCGTGGCTGAAACTGTGAAACACTCTTAATGAGCTTTTCATCATTCGATCATCCCCTCCGTCCAGATCCGTCCTGCCGATCGAATCTTTGAATAATGTATCGCCGGTAAAGATGACATCATCGAATACAAACAGAACCGAGCCGGGCGTATGTCCCGGTGTTGAGATGACTTCAAATTTAAAGGGTCCGACAGACATTTTCCCTTCTTTCAGATGTTTCATCGGACAGGTGACGTAGGAACTGATCCCGAAAGAAGCACCCGAATACTTGTCTCTGGCCATCGCCTCATCAAAGGGATGGATGTATACCGGGCAGCCATAATGATCATACAGACCGTCCACAGCCTTGATGTGGTCAAAATGACCGTGCGTAAGCAAAACAGCGATCAGTTTCCTCTCGCCGATCTTCTCAATGACCTTCTCGGCCTTCCCTGCCGGATCGATGACGATGACATCATCTCCTTCACACAAAAGATAGGTATTGGTCGCTATGGGACCCATGACATATGTCTCGATCTTCATATGAAACAAAAAATAGGCATTCGCCTATTTCTTCTCCTTATGAACAGTCATTTTATTGCACTTCGGACAGAACTTTTTGATTTCCATCTTCTCAGGATGTTTTTTCTTATTTCTTGAACCGTAGTAGGATTCTTCACCACATTCGGAACATTTGAAAGTAATGAAATCTCTTGGCATTTGTACTTACCTCCATTTACGCTTAATCATTCTAACATACATCCAAATCGAAATTCAATCCTTTTTTATCGAAGAAAAACTCACCTTACGGTGAGTCAGAACAGTTTCTGTTCGAAATCGATATTCAGATGCCTGTACGCTTTTTCAGTGACCACACGGCCTCTTGCTGTACGGTTAATGAAACCGATCTGTAAGAGATAGGGTTCATTCACGTCTTCCAGTGTGACCGTCTCTTCGCCGATCGCGCTTGCGATCGCTTCCACGCCGACCGGACCGCCCCGGAATCTTTCGATGATGCCACGCAGATAGCGTATGTCGACGTCATCAAGACCGAGAGAATCCACCTTCAGTTTCTCAAGTGCCTGCTGGGCGATCGGAAGGTCGATCACGCCGTTGTTTCTGACCTGAGCAAAATCCCTCACCCTTCTAAACAGCCTATTGGCGATCCTCGGTGTACCGCGGGAACGTTTGGCGATCTCACTGACAGCCTCTTCGTCTATATCACTTCCGAATACACGGGAAGTCCTTCTGACGATCTGTGCGAGTTCCTCGTTGGTGTAATAATTCAGCTTGGAAGTGATACCGAAACGGTCACGCAAAGGTGATGAGATCGCTCCTGCTCTCGTTGTCGCACCAACCAAGGTAAAAGGCGGAAGATCCAGGCGGATCGACTTGGCACCTTCTTCTTTGCCTACAACGATATCGATATAGAAATCCTCCATCGCCGAATAGAGCACCTCTTCGACGATCTTAGGCAGACGATGGATCTCGTCGATGAAAAGCACATCGCCGGCCTGAAGTGAAGACAGGATGGCAGCAAGATCACCGGTCTTCTCGATACTCGGACCGGTCGTCGTCTTGATGTTGGTACCCATCTCGTTGGCCAGGATATAGGCCATTGTCGTCTTTCCCAGACCAGGCGGACCATATAACAGAACATGATCAAGCGCTTCATCACGCATTTTTGCCGCCTTGATAAAGACCTCAAGGTTTTCCTTGAGATCGCTTTGCCCCACGTATTCCTTCAGAGTCTTAGGCCTAAGACTGGCATCATCATCCTGGGATTGCTTTTCCGCAGATAATACTTTGTTTTCTTCTTCCATAACAGTTGTTTACTTCATGAGCAATGACAGAGCTTTCTTAACAAGCTCGTCGGTCGAACCTTTTTCGGTTTCCAGTTTACGCATCACCGGTCGGATCTCTGATGGCTTATAGCCAAGTGTCTTCAACGCTTCCGCCACATCGTTCAGATCCGGATTATCGCTTTCCACGGTTTCCACCAGTTTCCCTTTAAGATCGAGAATGATCTGCGAAGCGGTCTTCTTGCCTACGCCCGGCATCTGTCTGATGAAATCGATATCGCCCGTTTCGATCGCTGCAATGATCGAATCAACGGACGCTTTAGACAGGATGTTGGAAGCGATCTTAGGACCAAGTCCCTTGACCGAGATCAGTTTAACGAAAAGATCGTATTCTTCCAAAGAAAGAAAACCGAAAAGCGAGATCTCGTCTTCCCTGACGTTCTGATAAGTATAGATCGTCATTTCCTTATCTTTGCGAAGCACCTCCGGATGAAAGAAACTGATGCGATATCCTATACCGTTGACATCGATCAGAACATAATCCGGACCATACGCGTGCACAGTTCCTCTGACAAAACCGATCATACATCAATTATACAACAGAACGGATATCCCATATAGAAAAAGAAAAGCCGACTTCCGTCGGCTTAGAATGAGATCTCTTTGTTTCCGGTGACCTTCATGTACAGAAGGAGCGAAAGCACCGTCGCAAGTGTCAGAATCGTCGCATATGCCGCAGCGATACCGTAATTTCCTCTGGAAACATAGGTGTATGTTGCCAGCGTCAAAGTGATCGTCTTCAGGTTGTACAGGATGATCGCAGTAGAAAGTTCCGTGATGATCGTGACCCAGGACATGATGGCACCCGACAGGATACCGTTTGCCATCATCGGGACCGTGATCGTGAAGAAGGCTTTCAGTTTGGAAGAGCCCAAAGAGATGGCAGCCTCTTCGATCGACATCGGGATCTGCTGCAAAGTGGCGGTCGAGGAACGAATCGTATACGGGATACGTCTGATGACCAATGCCACGATCATGATTGCTGCCGTGCCCGCCAGGACCAGTGGCTTCTTATTGAAAGCCATGACCAGAGCGATACCGACGACCGAACCCGGAATGATATATGGAACCATAGACAGCGTATCGATGACCCGGTTGACGACATTGTTTCTTCTGACCACCAGATAAGCGATCAGGATCGCCAGTACGATGACCAGCAGCAACGCAAATCCACCGATCAGGAAGGTGTTCGGGATGGCGTTACGCAGATGCGTGAAGGCAAAACGATAAGAATCAAGTGAATAGCCCGGTAAGAAGATCTTTCCGGATGTCTTCAGGAACGATGTATACATGACGTAGACCTGTGGCATGAATGCAAGAAGGACTACGAACCAGCAATAGAAGTTAATGAGAAAACCCTTGAGACCATGGATCGGTTTTCTCTCGATCGAATGCATTGCGTTCATCGTGAAACGGAACTGATTGTTGACATAACGTTGGATCAGGAAGATGATCGCCGTGATCACGATCGCTATGACGGAGATCGCAGCACCGAAATTGTGATCGCCGCCCGTTTCCGCGAAATAGGAGTTGTATATGACGACCGGGAAAGTCTGATAGCCTTCCCCTATCAGTAAAGGCGTGCCGAAATCCGCAAAAGCCCTCATGAAGACCATCAGCGTAGCCGCGATGATCGTCGGCATGCATAGCGGGATCACGAGCTTAAAGAAACGTTTCGGACCCGAACAGCCCATGTTTTCAGCTGCTTCAAGAAGAGAATTATCGATATTCTTCAAAGCACCAGAAACATACAGGAAGACAAGCGGGAACAACTGTAACGCCAGTACCAGCAGGATACCGTTGAAACCGTAGATGCTTGGGACCTGTACTGGCAGGATCGATTCGATGAAACGAGTGATGATGCCGCTTCTTCCCAGCAACATGATCCAGGAATAAGCACCGATGAACGGAGCAGACATTGAACATAAGATAATGATCACCTGCAGAACGGACTTTCCTTTGATTTCAAACATCTGATAGAAGTAAGCCAAAGGGATCCCGATGATCAGTGTCAGCAGTGTAGCCAGAAAAGATACCTTCAGAGAATTGAAGATGGATTTGATGTAATACCCCTGCGAAAAGAATTTCGCAAACTGTTCCAGTGTGAAAACGCCGTCGAAAAAGAAAGCGTTATAAAGCAGTCTGAGCAGTGGATAGATCAGAAATAAGGCGTAGAGCGCCAACACGAAAGCCGATACGACTTTCCAGACATCAAAGTTTTTCTTTGAATCCGTCATGATCAGGCCTCTTTTTTATAGACGTCATAATCGTTGACGACACCTTCGACCAGATTATAGGAACCGGTCTCATCGAAGATATTGACCTTCTCGGTCTTGACACCAAGCTTGATCCGAGTGCCTTTTTCGATGATCGAGTCGATCTTTGATTCCTGAACGATCTCCGCTGTCTCGCCGTCGTCAAAATGAACAAAATAGTGCGTATTGAGTCCAAGGAATACCGCATCATCTATAACAGCGGAAATACCATCGCTGTCATCTGTGTTGACCACCAGTTCTTCGGGACGGATGGATGCCTTGACCTTGCGGTCGTAGATCTCTTCCTTGCGGATTGTATCGATCGGTGTCTTATATCCACCCGGTAAGACCAGATAAGCTCTTCCCTCCCTTCCTTCAAGCGTAGCTTCTATGACATTGGTGTGTCCGATAAATGTTGCGACAAACAGGTTTGCCGGACGCTGATAGAGCACCTTCGGGGTACCGATCTGCTGAATCTCGCCAGCGTTCATGACTGCGATCCTGTCTGAAACAGCCATCGCTTCTTCTTGGTCATGAGTGACATATACTGTCGTGATGCCTACATCATTCTGTATCTGTTTGATGACAGTACGCATCTCAACACGCAGCTTTGCATCCAGGTTGGACAAAGGTTCATCCATAAGCAGGACATCCGGCGTGATCGCCAAAGCCCTTGCCAACGCCACACGCTGCTGCTGGCCGCCTGAAAGTCTTTCAGGCATACGATCGCGATATTCATCGATCTTCATCAGCTTAAGGAACTGATCCGTCTTGGATGCGATCTCCTCTTTGGGAAGTTTACGGTTCTTGAGACCAAAAGCGACGTTCTTTTCGACAGTCATATTCGGGAAGATGGCATAGTTTTGGAATACCATACCGATATTTCTTTTGGCAGGATCCATGTCGTTGATCCTGGTATCACCAAAATAAAAATCTCCGCCCTCGATCGAGTTGAAGCCGGCAATCATCCTCAATAATGTCGTCTTACCACATCCAGATGGACCAAGAAGGGTGAAAAACTCACCCTCCTTGATATCCAGTGATAAGTCAGAAATTATCGTATT
>CADBND010000274.1 GCA_902795875.1 uncultured Erysipelotrichaceae bacterium | reverse complement strand
GGCTTTAACAGAATTCTGTTCTCTTATGGATGTTCCGATCGAAGAATCCATAGCTTTTGGCGATGCAGAGAACGATATCAGCATGCTGAAAGCAGCTGGAATGGCTGTCGTAATGGAGAACGGAACAGAAAAAGCGAAACAGTATGCTGATGCCATCTGTCTTTCAAATAATTATGACGGTGTGCGCAGATTTTGTGAAGATCTGTGGAAATAAACAAGATTTGATCATTCAGAAAGATACCAGTCTTTAAGACCGGTTTTTTTATTAAAAAGGAGCTGTTTTTACAGCTCCATGGATCTCAGTACTTCATCAAGATCGTATTTATTTTCCTGGAATAAGAATCGGATCGTATCATTTTCGTCATATCTAGGAATGATATGTACGTGCGTATGCATGACGCTTTGGCCCGCTACTGCATTGGTGTTGATCAGAACGTTGCATCCGTTTGCGCCAAGAGAGGGTATGATCTTTTCGGAGATCTCCTTGGCCTTACCCATAAGTTCCTGGAATTCATCTGTTGGCATTGCCAGGAAGTTATCGTAATGTTTTTTCGGCATGACCAGGGTGTGGCCTTTTGTCGTCTGCGAGATGTCCAGGATCGCGAGGAACTTATCGTCCTCATAGACTTTTTTGGAAGGGATATTGCCTTCGATGATTTCACAGAAGATACACATTATTTAAGCGCCTCATATTTCGCGGACATTATCTCATAGAGGTCCTGATCAAAGAACTCGATACTGTGATTTGTCAGATAGTGTTCCTTGACCGTTTCAGCGTCCGTAGCAGATGCCTGATGTTCTATGAATTCATCTTTGAATTCATTGACGTCGCGGCTTTCGATATTCAATACATAATAGGTATTGGTCTCGTTTACATTTCCGGAAGCATCCTGCGAACTAACGACACTGGTGATGATCGTGGAAAGACCGGTCTGATCAGTGGAATTGACGTATTCTTTTACTTCATAGACCAATGTCGTATCGTCATCGGTATAGATGGACGACTGCGGAGCAGCCTGCGCGTTGTTGTTTACAGCGGCCATATCGAAGGTCGATCCGTTGTTGGTATCATCGATACACTGTTGTGCATCTTCAATCGTATCGAATGCAGCTACCTGCATCTTGATCGGTTTCTTTTCTTCGACAAGATGATCAAAGTCTTCATTCACATAAGCTTTTGAAAGCTCAGAAAGCAACATCGAAGAGATATAGGATTTACGATATGCATCGATCGATCCGTAGTAGGAGATGATATAGGATTCATAACCGATGGACTGGTAAGTTTCAATGATCTCATCGGCTTCCTTGTTTATCGCTTCCATATCGATACCGTCAAGTTTTAATGCGATATGATCAAGGATATCCGAAGCAATCGTATCGACGTTGGCAAGCTTCAGGGAACGATAGAGATCGTCTTTTGTATAGGAAACGTTGTTCGGTCCGGTAAACAGTACTTTATCGGCATCACTTGGATGTGAGTTATGATCGGATGATGCGCATCCCGCTAAAAGCAGCAGGACAAATAAGAGAATAGTTATCTTTTTCATTTTAGTTGCCCTCCGTTTGAGCGGCAAGTTTTGCCTTCAGATCTTCATCGACGATCTCGAATCCGAGTTCTTCACCTTTCTTGACAAGTGATTTGACAACAAGGGTCGGATCGTAATTCTGCAGATCGGATAAGAAGTAGTAATCATCAAGAAGTGTATCGGTATCGGAACCTTTGTTCCAGATGATGTGATAACCGAACTGGGAAACGATCGGTTCAGAGATCTCGCCGTCTTTGAGTTCAAGTGCAGTCTTGGCAAAGAATTGATCAAAGCTACTTGCATTCTCTTCATTTACCGCACCGATATAACCGCCATATTGTTTTGAACTGTCGTCTGAATTCGCGTAAGCGACAGATTCGAATGTCGTTGCATCGTCATCGTCGTTTAAAGCGGTGTTCAATGCATCCTGGATCTGTGCCAGTTTTTCTTTCTGTTCATCTGTTGCCAGAGCTTCATAACCAATAATGTTTTCATCTTCATCCAGGATCGGCTGTGTTTCTGTTCTGACCAGGATATGATAGATCAGACGGCCGTTTGTTCCGATGGTTGGCTTGAGATAAGTATCCGGATCGGAAGAAACGAGGTCTTTGATCAGAAGTTCCTGTTTCTGAGCGTCGATATAATACTGAGCGAGTTCGTTGACCCCGCCTGTGTATCCCATCGATCTTAAAGATTCAACGACGTAATCCTCACTGTAACGGGAGAGGATAGAAGAAGCAGATGTGGCCGCGATGCCTTGCATCTCTTCGGTTGTTTCATATCCGGCATCCAGAACTGCTCTCTGGTATGCGATCACAAACTGGGACAGACCGCGTGATTCATAAAGCGAATCATACAGTTCATCGGCGTAAACAGGTTCCGAATCAAGTTCATAGGCAATGTAGTTGCCATCAGTGACCTTATTGTTTACTACGACCTCTCGATTTTTATATGTATCTACTGCATAAATACCGACAAAAACAAGCAGGGCGATCGCGACGACCCCGATGAACCAGTATTTCTTAAATAGTTCTTTTTTGTCCATAAAAAACCTCCAAACGTTATTTATTATAATCTTTTGCGATTTTGAATACAATTTAAAGATATAAAGTTCATCCAAAATTCAGAAAGATAGAAAAACGGCCTGTTTGAAATGTCGGTGCTATAATATTCATTGGTGATTATTATGGAAAAATTAGAGATCAGAGACCTGCATGTAAACGCAGGCGAAAAAGAGATATTGAAAGGCATCGATCTTACCGTCAATAAGGGTGAGATCCATGCGATCATGGGTCCTAACGGCAACGGAAAGTCCACGCTTTTACAGACTATCATGGGTCATCCTGCCTATACCGTCACTTCGGGAAGCATCCTTTTGAACGGTGAAGATGTGTTATCTATGGAAGTGGATGAGCGAAGCAGAAAGGGACTCTTTCTGGCGATGCAGTATCCGAAAGAGATCGCCGGAGTGACCAATTCCGACTTCTTACGGGCCTCGATCAATGCCAGGCTTGAGAAAAATATATCCTTATTTAAATTCATCAAACAGATGGAAGGCAATATTTCCAGATTGAAGATGAAAGAGGATCTTGCGCATCGTTTCGTAAATGACGGTTTTTC
>CADBND010000273.1 GCA_902795875.1 uncultured Erysipelotrichaceae bacterium | reverse complement strand
GGCGCTTCAATCATCCTGATGCACATATTCCAGGTACCGTGGGGCACACGGGAACCTGCCTTTTTGGCGAACGCTTGTGGAGATCGTGTAAGTCGGTAAGTCTTAGGACGAATCGCGGTGATCAGCGAAGCAAGAATCCCACGGCTTTAGCCGTGCGGAGTGTCAATGCATTCCGTTGATCAGAGAATTGACATCGTCCGGTGTGATGCCGTTCCCTTCCGTTCCATTTCCGTCCTGATCGAAAACGGAAACAGTGAAGTGAGAGTCACCGCGGGAGAAATGGGCTTCATTGACCGTATCGCCATCGCCATAGCAGTCAATGGAAACACCCTTCAACGTCAGATTCCAGTTTTTCGAATAGGTGTTGTAGTTTCCGGAAAGCTCCTGTCCTTCAACTGTTGTCGACTTGCGGACGACCATCTTTCTGTCACTGCTGGTATAAACAGCTTCGATGACGCCTTCGCTTCCGCCATAGGTCTGTAATTCAAATCCTTCCGGTACAGCTACAGGCGGATCGAATTCAACACCGGATGCGGCGATCGCTTCATCAATATCCATCGTGTAGGTCCAGGGGTTGGGCATATCTGCCGATACCGCATCATCTCTGACGAAAGTCGACGGATCACCTTCTTCTTTATCGTTGTGCCAGATCAGCTTATCACCATCGATATCGAAATAGCCGGTACCGTCTTCATATACGACTGTAGAAGTGCTCTTATTCTCAGATTCGAAGACGATGTCTGTGCGAATACCATTCTGATAGACCAGACGCTTGTTTTCCTCGTCGTATTCGACAGGAAGTCTGTATTCTGTCGTTTCCGAAGCACTGGAAGACCACATGCAGACGATGCCATTCTCATCAAGTGTGAAATGGCCTCTTCCGGCGATCTGTTCATGATAGTCACCGAATAAAGCTTCCGGAACCGCTGCAGTCGTAGCTGCTTCGGGTTCAGGCTGGACTTCCTCCTTTTTGCTGCAGGCGGTCATTCCTAACAAGAGAACTGCCGCAGATAATAATATCAGTATCTTTTTCATACGAACTCCTTTCGTTTCGCATAGAAACGCGAAACACCTATATAATGGTAAACCCTTTTCTCCTTCTTCGACAGAAAAAAGGATGACTATTCATCATCCTTTATCAGACTTTCCAGTGTCTCAAACAGAAGATCCGGCTCCACAGGCTTGGACAGGTGGGCATTGAGACCTGCCTGCAGGCTCCTTTGCACATCTTCATCGAATGCATTGGCTGTCAAAGCAATGATCGGGACGACCTTGCTGTCGGTGCGGTCGAGTCCTCTGATCGTCCTCGTCGCCTCCAGGCCATCCATCTCCGGCATACGCATATCCATTAAGACTGCATCGTAATAGCCCGGATCGCTTTCTTCAAACTTCTTCACCGCGATCTTTCCGTTTTCAGCTACATCCACATTCATGTTCCGGCTCTTCAGAAGCATCGTGATGATCTCGGCATTGATCTGTACATCTTCCGCTAACAGGATATGACGGCCATTGAGATCAGCCTTATGGACATTCTTTTTCTCCAGGGACTTCTTTCTGGCCAAAGCGGAACGGAATTCATCCAGCAGTGCGTTGGCAAACAGCGGCTTGGAGATGAAACTGTCAACGCCTGCCTCTAAAGCTTCTTCCAGAACTTCATCCCAGCGGTATGCCGTCAGGATGATGATCGCTGATTCCTTGCCGACGATCTCTCTTATCTTTCTCGTCGTTTCGATGCCATCCATCTCCGGCATCTTCCAGTCGACCAGGATCAGCCGATACGGTTCTCTGCGCAGATGATGCATCTTCACCAGCTCAAGCGCTTCTTTTCCCGAAGTGACCGTTTCCGCCGCGATGCCCGCTTTCTCCAATACCAGACGCGCATGTTCACAAGCGATCGGATCATCGTCTATCACAAGGACAGACATCTCATGCGGAGCGATCTCCTCGAATTCTTCCACCGTCTGTTTAGGACAATCCATCAATGTAACAGTGACGGTAAAGGTCGAACCTTCTCCCTTTTTCGAACGTACTTCAATGGTCCCGTTCATCATCTCGACGATATTCTTTGTGATCGCCAGACCAAGACCGGAAGAACCGAAGCGGTTCGTAGAGGAAGAATCTTCCTGTGCAAACGCATCAAAGATGTGCGGCAGGAAATCCTCGTTCATTCCGATGCCTGTATCGGAGATCTCGAAGCTCAATGTCGACTGTTTGTCAAACTGGTTGAGTCGTTTCACCTTCAGTTCCACTTTTCCACCTTCCGGTGTAAACTTGACCGCGTTGCCCAATATATTGATCAGGACCTGTCTCAGTTTCATGTCGTCACCGATATAATAATCATCGACCTGCCCATTGATATGGCACTGATATTCCAGTCCGTTTTCGGCACATTGTTCCGCAAACATCGTATTGATCGCTTTTAGAAGATTCTGGAAAGAGAATTCTTCTACCTTCAGAGTCATCCTTCCCGATTCGATCCTGGACATATCCAGGATATCGTTGATCAAAGAAAGCAGATGCTCGGCAGAAGAGCCGATCTTCTCCAGATATTCTCTGGTCTGCGGAGGTGTTTCCGGATCATTCAAAGCAATATTATCAAGCCCGATGATCGCATTCATCGGTGTACGGATCTCATGAGACATATTGGAAAGGAAAGCAGTCTTGGCCTTATTGGCTTCCTCAGCTGCAACCAGCGCATCGCTTAAAGCCTGATTCTGAGCCAAATTCTTTCTGGTTTGCGCATCCACATCGGTGAAACAGGCACCGATGTTGTTTATGGTGTTATCATCATCTTCCTTTTGGACACCCGCAAAACGGATCATCTCATATGATTCTCTGTCATGGCGGTCGATCACATAGGTATAGGAAATGACCTTGTTGTCTTTGAGTGCCTTTCGGATCGCATCCGGTTGAATGAAATCAAAGAATTCCTTCCGATAAGGCTCCGTCACATATTTGTTTCCGTAATCCGTAAACGCAGAAAGATAGGCAAAATGTGTACCCTCCTTGAAACCGTCCGGCAGATCCTCATGACTCTGATAACAGATACCCTCATCCTTATCGAGATCAACATAGTAAACGCTCCAGTAATCGGAAGCCAAAGTATCGATCAGCCTGTCCTGCTGTTCGCGTTCCTTCTGTTCTTCAATCAGTTTTTCCTGCAAAGCCAGACGCTGTTCCAGTTCCTGTCTCTTGACGCGGTTCTCCGCATCGGCAGTCTCTTTCTCCAGTTGCAGCTGCGCATTGCGCTTGTTCTGCAAAAGGATAAAGGCAAATACGGAAAGAAGGACTATGGCAGAAACGACAGACTGTATGATGCTTCTGTTGATCGTCTTGGAAGAAATAGTGGAGATCTTTTCCGAAATGACGCTCTCCCTGATCAGATAAGTAAGCTGCCAGTCAGTGCCTTCCACCGGCACATAGCTGAGCGTCTCTTTGATCCCGTCATATTCAAAGGATACAACGCCTCTTTTCAGCTGACTGAAATCATCTACGAACTGTTCATAGGAGTATGGCTTGTCGAAAACAGCCTTGTGCATCGCCTCGATAAGATTGTCTTCCATGGCCAGACCGCCAAGGACGGTATCACTCAAAGCGACACCTTCGTTGGTATAGATGTTGCAGAAAGTCTCGCCGCTTTCCTGTGCCTTCAATGAAACACCGTTCAGCATCTCTTCCATTCTGATCTCCATGAAACAGACCCGCATTTCCTTATCTTCGATGATGATCGGATCGATCGGAACGGCAATGACGACTTTCTTTTCCGTAAAGATCCTTGATCGAAACATCCGCCTCTTTTAAGCCAGCCGGATCAAAATCATAATCATCGATATCATCCTGTGTGCCCAGAGAAGTATAGATCGTGCCGTCAGTATCAACGAATGCAAACTTTTCCAGATTGAAAAGACGTTTCATCTGCGACTGGTAAGACTGCAGGTCCTCGATTGTGGAGATCTCCTTGTCTTCCATCAATTCCAGGACCGTATGGATGACATCGACCTTTTCGCTGATATTGTGAGAAACGACCCGTTCCCTTCTGCCTGCCAATTCATCCAGATAAAGAAGGCTGACCGAGTGCACCGCATCGAGCGTATCCTTTCTGGCACTTTCACCCATTTCAAATGTTCCAAAGACCAGTATCGAAACGACTGCCAAAACACCAAATATGGCGATCAGTGTCGTATTTCTTCTTTTCATTTCTCTCAGCGAGCCTCCTTTCCCCTATTCACAAAGATATCCAAGGATATCTCTCATAAATATTCAAAACATTATAAAAAACATGTTCCTCACTTTCTATTTTAAAGGATTCTCTTCAGAATGAAAGGGCAAAA
Organism: uncultured Erysipelotrichaceae bacterium; assembly: GCA_902795875.1. Taxonomy (GTDB): domain Bacteria; phylum Bacillota_I; class Bacilli_A; order Erysipelotrichales; family Erysipelotrichaceae; genus Colivicinus. Next base: position 4,314 of record CADBND010000273.1, on the reverse strand, counting down.
AAGTCATCCTTCAAAGATGACTTCTGTTATATCGAAAAAACTGTTTTTTTAAGGGTCAGTCTCCCATCATCCAGGTAAGTACGTCCTTCAGATGCTCATTCACAAATTCATGGGAATGGATCCCTTCATACTCCCTGTAGATCACATCGACACCTTCGTCAAGCAGCTTGTCTCGGAAAGAGCGGTTCGCCTCAAGCAAGCCATCCTGCAGACCGCAGATCATATAGACCTTCGGGAAAGAGGCCTTTCCTTCTCTGACCTTTTCGCTCAGCATTTTCAGACAGACTGCCGGATTCTTATCCGAGATCACCGCCTCATCATAATCTCCGAAGACCATATCTTCATTACAGACGATATTCCGTTTAGGATCTCCGGGTTTAAACTCGAACATATGAACGGCCGAAGAGAAGGCAATGATCTTGGAAAAAGTATCGGCATACTTCAGACCGTTTCGCAACGCACCGAAACCGCCCATCGAGAATCCACCGATAAATGTATCCTCTCTCTTATCGGAAAGAGGAAAGACGCTTCTTGTAAAGTTCACAAGTTCCTCGCCGACCAGTTTTCCGAAATCGCTGTTTGGACCGGGTCCTTCCACATAGAAGGAATTCTGTCCGTCCGGGAAAACGACTGCCATGCCCAGATCCCTGGCTAAACGGTCGAAGCGCGATTCCTTCAGCCAGGACTCATAGTTATGATTGAGTCCATGAAGCATGTACAGAGTCTTAAGCTTCTTTTTTCCGCCATCGCCAAAATCAGGAAGGAAATCATATGGAAAGACAGCCTTGAAATTGATGTCTCTTTTTAATACATCGGAACGATAAGTCACGGTAAATAATGCCATAAAGACCCCTCTTTATTGTGGAAACTGCAGCAGTTCCCATTTTCTATTGAAACGGAAGATCGCTACGGAAGCGTTCGGTATAAGATGTCCCACGTAATCAGGGTCTTTCTTTTCCAGTTCGTCCAGATCTTCTCCAAATAAAGCCTCCAGCATATAGAAGAAGTAACCGCGATGGGAAACGATCAGTACGTTTTCTCCATCCTTACATTGAGAAAGAATCTCATCAAAGGTGTTGCGTATCCTTTCCACCAGCATCTTCCTGTCTTCACCGCCATATGCGGTGAAATCCTTCTTTTTCCAGCACTCCTCCATCGTTTTGTTTTCATCGATGGTCGACCCTTCCAGAAGACCGAAAGACATTTCCTTGAGACCTTTCACGGATACAAGCGGGATGTTTCTTTCTTTCAGGATTTCCACAGCTGTATCATAAGCCCGCTCGGAAGAAGAAGAATACGCCCGATCAAAACGGATCGCTTTCAGTTTTTCGGCTGTCTCCTTTGCCTGAGCGATGCCTTTATTTGTCAGTGGGGAATCGCATGCTCCCTGTGATCTGCCCGTCACATTGAAAATCGTCTCACCATGACGGACATAATAGAACGTGACCGCCATCTTACATCGCTTTCAGCTCATCCGCCATGCACAGACACAGTTCCTCTGCCTGTACCACTGTTCCCAGCATATCCAGGATACCGTGATCGCAGCCGCAATATGTGACAAGCCTGACATTCACACCGAGCCTGTTCAGTTTCTTTGCCATCTGTTCTCCACCGATCCTGAGGAAGTCGAATTCAGAGTTATTGATGACTGTTTCCGGATACTGTTTCAAGATCTCGTCGCTGGCCTGTATCGGTGACAGCAGAGGATCGCCCTCTTTGGCAAAGCCCTGTTCATAAAGACTGAGGCCTTTTTTCTCGAAGCCCTTCTTGATTCTGTCTATACGGCTTCTGGCGATCTCTTCCTGTTCCGGGATCATCGGATAATCATCATATGACCAGACATAGTCGTCGATCTCATCGATCTGGCGATTGTCACAGGCAGGATAAAGCGTGAAGATCTTTCTGATGATCTTTGCGCCATCCTGAATATCGCGTATCGCACAGGCATTGCTCAAAAGACCACCGGCGGAATCGCCCGCCACCATGATCTTTTCTCTGTCGATATGTAGTTCTTCGGCATTCTCGTAGACATAACGGACCGTCGCATAGGCATCCTCATGTGCTCCCGGATATGGTGTCTCCGGCGCAAGACGGTATTCCGGGAAAACGACAGTCGCACCGGACTGCTCCGCGATGAACTGCATTTGTTTTTCAAACAGATGGATATCACCGGCCGTAAAACCGCCACCATGGAGATAGACCATGACCGGAGTGACCTTTTCGCCGATATCTGCACGTCTGTAAATGAAGATATCGATCATATGTGTTCCATTGACCGGGATCAGTCTTTCATCACAATCGATCTCATTTTCGATCAGATCATATGTGACCTTATCCGGACGGTATCTTTCATTGGATAAACGGAAACCGCCCTTTGCGCGGTTGGCAAACATCTTCTTCTTCATCGAAGCGATCTCATAAAGTCGCGGATCCATCGCATGTTCTCTGTCATCATCCGGGACCGGTTTGAACAGGGTTTTGACCCCATTGACTTCTTTGACATACTGTTTTTCACGGATCACATTTACCAGATTCGGATCGTATTTCCTCATTTTCGTTTTCTTCCTTTCTGATTGATTCAATGCCCTCTGTTTTAAGACAGAGGGCATTGCTTTAGTAATAATTTTGATTATTGATCAGTCCTCATCATCTGTGTAAGAGGAGTCATCCCACTTCGTGACGAATACGCCGACAAAGGTAATGACAGCCATGATAGCGACACCGATCAGAGCCTTGGTGAAGTTGCCTGTATCCTGTGCCGTGCCCATGTAGAGCAGGATATTGGTCAGCGAGTAACCGCCGAAGCCGTAACATTTCAGATGAACGATACCGGCATAGATACTGGTGACGATGGCAGAAACGGCATTGACCCAGTAAAGCTGAGGCATCTTGTAGATGATACCGTAAGTCGTAGGCTCAGAAATACCACCGAACAATGCGGAAACCGCAGAAGTGAAACCATACTGTCTCAGCTTGTTCTTCTTTGTCTTCAAAGCAACTGCCAAAGCCAGGAAGCCCGGAGTGATCGTACAGCAGAAGAACCAGATGTTGATCAGATCATCATATCCGACATCCGCCAAAGAAGCGAAGGCGATCGGGATCAGAGCCATATGGAAACCAGGCATGAATGTTCCCAATGTGAACGAGAAGATGACAATCGAAGCAACAGACAGCCACGGGATATGAGAACGTACCCAGGTAACGAATGCATAGATGTAATTCGTGAACAGACCGCCTAAAGGACCTAAGAGCGTGAAAGCCAGTACAGCCATGATCGTGAGAAGCAGGAACGGTTTCAGGAAGTGACGTACCTGGATCGGAATGACCTTCTTGAGCCATTTGTCAAGCTTGGACATGACGAATACGCACAGCACGATCTGTAAGACGGAGCCGTTATAAGTCGTAAGCAGTGTCGGAATACCGAAGAATGAAGTGTAACCTGTTTCGCTTCCGGCATTGACAAGATTTACCCAGTCAGGATACAGCATTGCACCGGCAAGGATCATTGCCAGAACAGGCTCGGTATCAAACTTCAGCGCAGAAGTATAAGCGACATAGATCGGCATGAAGTAGAAGACAGCCTGAGCTACGCCATTCAGAATGATATATGTGGAACTGCTGGCATCGATCAGATGCAGAAGCTGCAGGACCAGTAAGAGACAGGTAATGAAACCGGCCGCGATCAAGCCTGGAATGACAGGACTCAAGATACCGGACATCATCAGCAGGTATTCAGAGAATCTTTCAAGAAGGTTCTTGTTTTTCTTGTCTGCTGCCGTTCCTTCATCATCCGGAACGATACCGCCAGCCTTGTCACCGACAAGTTTGGATACTGCCAGATAGACATCCTCGATGATCTGACCGACGATGACCTGACACTGACCGTTCTTCATTTCAAGACCCAGGACGCCGTTGACTTTCTTTAAGCCGTCCTGATCGACCTTGCTGTCGTCCTTGACGTTCAAACGAAGTCTGGTCGCACAGTGCGTGACAAAAGACAGGTTTTCGACCCCACCTACCAGCTCGACCACTTTTGCCGCAAATTCTTCAAAATTGATTTTTGCCATAGTTTTCCCCTTTCGTGTTCTTACAAAAATCTATGAGTAGATCCTTACGGATATTACTTCCTTACATGCATTTCCGGAAGATATTTTTCGATCGTATCCACCGTGATATCTTCCAGCTGCGAAGCGACCGCATTTCCTGCAGCACCGCCGTATCGAAGCGCCAGTTCTCTATCGCCAGTCTGGCTCAGTTTGCCTAAGAAAGCTCCCAGCATCGCATCTCCGGCACCGACTTTGTTTACCAACGTCG
>CADBND010000272.1 GCA_902795875.1 uncultured Erysipelotrichaceae bacterium | reverse complement strand
GCTGAGCTGGATATCCGTCGCAAGTATAACATGAATGTCGTTGCGGTCAAGAATGGGGACGACATCGTCGTCGCTTACGATCCCGACAGACCTTTAAGCAAGGATGAGAAGCTGATGATCATCGGAAAGAACAGCGATATCCACAAATATGTCAAATAAGCCGGAGACGGCTTTTTTGTATGCCTGTGAGAATGAATGGATACGAAATAGGAGAAACGAGAAACACAACAGGTTCCTATAGTTTCTTTTTTGTAAACGTGTTATCATTATTATATTGGATAGGTGGCTAGTAAATGGAAAAAAACGACATTAAAGAACAGTTGATTGCCAAGATGGAAGAATTACTTGGCGAAGAGGATGCCGCAAGCGCATTCCTCACGGCGAAAAACCTCAGATGGCCGAGAGTCAGAGAGGAAGAGGAATCTTATGCAGATCAGGAACTGAAAGCAAAGTTCGACAAGTTATTTGATCAGCTTAAGGAAAAGGCCGGTGATGTCTACGTCAACACAGAAGAAAGAAAGACGCAGCTCATCGAACAGGCTAAAGAGATCCTCGCCAAGAATAATTTCAAGAAGGGTACTGAGCAGATGAAACAGCTGCTCGAAGACTGGAAACATGCAGGTCGTATCAATAAGGAAAGAGACGATGAGCTTTGGAATGAATTTGCGGCTGTAAGAAGTGAATTCTTTGAGAAGAAGAACGAATACTTCGCAAATCTGAAGGAAACTTTTGCGGCAAACAAGGCAGCAAAGGAAGACCTGATCGCCAAGGCTAAGGAAGTTGCGGGCATCGAAAACATTAAGGAAGCCGGCAACAGATCCAACGAACTCATGGAAGAATGGAAGAAAGTCGGAAGTGCCGGACGCAGAGACGATGATGATCTCTGGCAGCAGTTCCTTGCGGAGAGAAAGGCTTTCTTCGCCAGAAGAGATGCATACTATGATGAAATGAAAGAGACTTATGCCAAGAGAGTAGAGGCCAAGAAGGAACTCATCGCTCAGGCTAAGATCTTCCTGGCAAGAAGCGAATTTACCGATGACGAAGTTGATTCCATCAAGGAACTCAGAGCGAAGTGGAAAGAAGTCGGCAATGCCGGCAGAGAACACGAGAATGAGCTCTGGGAAGAATTCAACGGTATCGTAAACAAGTACTTCGAAAACATGAGGTACTACAAGTAATCTTTTATTAAGATGACAGAGGCATCCTTCGGGATGCCTTTATATTGTGCTCAATATTGTGTTTTTGTGAAGAACGCTTTTCGTTTCAGAAGAGTGTTTTTGTTTATGATCTGCTATGTGAAATATCGTTTCTTATTAGTTTTTTAGTGGCCTTAAAACCAGATGGTAGAATAAAACAAGAGGATATATAAAGAATAATAACCAGCATTAAAAACAACGGAGATGGATATGAAAACGAATAGGAATAAATGGAAAGCGCTTTTGATAGTAATATTGGTTTTTATATCTGGTTGTAAAGCTAACCAAAAAGAAAAAATCGAGACACCAGATCATATTGAGGATGCCTAATGTGTTAAAGCTTGTTTTATTTGTCGGGTTTAGGACAAAATAACAATGATCATTTGAGGGGGATGTAAACATGAGACTTAAGGCGAGGTTCAATGAGGAAAACTATTCTGTCAATTTTACTGTTATAGATCACAGACAGTATTTTGATCTATACGAAGAATATGAAGCTTCGATGGATAAGATCAGAAATAATAATAGGCTTAATATTATGGGAATATGTTATGGGATCACCAGACATGATAATGCTTATATCGTCAGTATTGCTAAGGAAGAAGTGCTGAAGGGTGATGATAATACAGAACATGAAGCAGATGAAAATGCGATGATCATTGTTCCGCTTGCGATCGATTCACCTGAGGCCATTGAGGATCTGAAGAAGCGGTTCCTTGGTGAAAAGATAAGATGCATCAAAGCGCAGAATAATGAGACCGGCGAATACAATCTTTCTCTTTCGCTCATTCCAAAGACGATCGCAGAAAGCGGGTCGGGCCTGGTCACTGATGTCGTGGATCGTGAGGATCATATCGATATCGTATTTGAAGATGATGAGGCTTACTCTTTAAGGATCCCGAATATCGGCAAGCAGGAGAATGCCGAGATGGCCCGCATGTTGAGATATATGATCGGTTCGGGGATGATTCTGGAGGTCGATAAAGATAAGAATATATTGTCGCTTTTTGGGGCAAACAGGCTTCCGAAAGAGGAATCGCCTGAGGGTGATATTGCTTATGCAAGGATCCTGTTTATGCCTTTTGAATATAACGAATTCACTGTCGAATAGTAAGAGAGGCTATAATGGGGAAAACGCTTGTTTTTCGATAAGCGATGATAGAATGAATATATAAATATGAAAAAGGGTCTTGTGCTGGAGGGCGGTGCGATGCGGGGTTTATTTACCTGCGGTGTACTTGATGTCTTCATGGAGAATGGGATCGAATTTGACGGAACGGTGGGGATCTCGGCCGGTGCGGTTTTCGGTTGCAACTACAAGTCTCATCAGCATGGTCGTCCTTTACGTTACAATACGACTTTCTGTAAGGATAAACGTTACGGTTCTCTGTGGAGTTTTCTGAAGACAGGTGATCTTTATGATGTGGATTTCTGTTACAGGGAGATTCCGGAAGAGCTCGATCCTTTTGATGCGGAGGCGTTTGCGAAGGATCCGATGGAGTTCTATATCGGTGCGACAGATGTGAAGAGCGGAAAATGTCTCTTTCATAAATGTACAGATGGCGGCAAGGAAGATATGCTATGGATGCAGGCTTCCGCGTCGATGCCTCTTGTTTCCCGGATCGTGAAGATCGGTGATCTTGAACTTCTCGATGGCGGGATCGCGGATTCCATTCCGTTGAATTTCATGGAAGAAAAGGGGTTTGATAGAAACGTTGTCGTATTGACACAGCCCAAGGGGTATCGGAAAAAGAAAAACAAGCTGCTTCCTTTGATCCGTATTGCTTTAAGGGACAGGCCGATGGCGGTCGATGCGATGGAGAAGCGCCATGTACTGTACAATCGGGAAGTGAAGGATATCGAAGAAAAGGAAGAAAGAGGCGAGGTCTTTGTGATCCGCCCGCCCAAGGCCTTGGGGATCGGCCGTACAGAGAAGGATCCCGAAGAATTGAGAAGAGTCTATCAGCTGGGCAGAGAGGAAGCGGAAAAACATCTGGAGGAGATGAAGGAGTTCCTGACAAGTGAATCTGTCGGGAAGAAGGAGACTGTTATGAAAAAGAAGATCAGAAAACGTTTCCGTTTCTTCGGAAGAGTGCAGGGAGTCGGTTTCCGTTTTCAGGCCATGATGGCTGCGGATTCACTGGGACTTACCGGCTGGGTGAGAAACGAGAGCGACGGTTCGGTCACGATGGAGATACAGGGCAGTGAAGAGGAGATCGATACGGCTGTGGATCTGATCGAAAACAGCCGATTCATCCATATCGAAAGGAAGGAGGATATGATTATTCCTTTAAAGGAGGACGAGTCATCCTTCGGTGCGGATTACTGGTAAATAGGACAGGCAGGACAGAAGTGTCATGCCTTTTTCTTTTTGAATGAAAAGAAATAAAGTAAAACGCTTACATTGGATTTTTCTTTTGAAAAACATTCCGGTGCCCTTTTAATCTTCTTTTTTTGTGTTAAAGTAAAGGCGTAAAAATATCGTTTAATCCTTCAGATATGGTGAGGGAGTCTCTACCCTGGTGCCGTAAATACCAGGACAATGATAGAATTTCCTTTCTTGGTCATTCTGTCAATTACGATAGGATTACGGAAAGGAGTCAGACAATCGGCTCCTGATGGTGTTCTTCTTGAGAGAAACTTGTTTTTGTTTTTTTGAATCAATGATTTCTTTAAAGAAGCTTTTTCTGTTTATGTGGAAAGAAAGGAAATTTCGTATGAAAAAATTATTGACTGTTTTGCTTGCGTTATTCATGGTCTTCTCGCTTGTCGGATGTTCCGGTGGCAAAGAAGAAACACCGGCTGATCAGCCTGCAGAAGGCTACAATGGACCCAAGATCGGTGTCATCCTGGTCGGTGATGAGAATGAAGGTTACACGTATGCGCATATCCTCGGTATCCGGGATGCCGCTGCCAAACTGGGGATCCCCGATGAGGCGATCATCTGGAAATACAGTGTTCCGGAAGATCAGACGTGCTACGATATGGCGGTCGATCTCGTCGAGAACGGTGCGACTCTGGTCATTTCGAACTCCTATGGACATCAGTCCTTCATGCAGCAGGCTGCAAGTGAGTATCCGGAAGTTACTTTCGTTGCCGATACAGGCGACACGGCTGCCGTTTCCGGTCTCAGCAATCTGAAGAACGCTTTCCCGCATACTTTCGAATCCAGATATGTTTCCGGTGTCGTTGCGGGTATGAAGATCAAGGAACTTTCCGATAATGGTGTACTGGTTCCGGAGAACTATACAAGTGACGGTAACGTCAAGGTCGGTTATGTCGGTGCGTTCCCTTATGCAGAGGTCGTCTCCGGTTATACTGCTTTCTTCTTGGGTATCAAATCCGTTTTCCCGGATGTCGAGATGTTTGTCGAATTCACCAATTCCTGGTTCGATCTGACGGCTGAGGGAACAGTGGCAGATGATCTGATGTCACAGGGTTGTGTTATCGTCGGCCAGCATGCCGATTCAACGGGTGCTCCTACGAAACTGCAGGAAAACATGGAAGGCAACAAATACGGTTTCACGGCTTATTCCGTAGGCTATAACGTTTCCATGCTGGATGTGGCTCCGGATGTCGCTCTGACTTCCGCTTCCAATGTCTGGGAGAAGTTCTACAGCTACGCGTTCACCTGCTGGCAGAATGGCGATGAGATCATGACAGACTGGTCCGAAGGATATGAGACGGGTGCAGTTGAGATCACGGATCTGGGCAAAGCGGTTGCACAGGGTACGCAAGAGGCTGTCGATGCGGCGATCGCAGCGATCAAGTCCGGTGAGCTGCATGTCTTCGATGCTTCGACTTTCACGATCGGCGGAGAAGTTCCGACTTCCATTCTGGGTGATGTCGATGCAGATTTCACTCCGGAGAAAGAATGTCTGATCGACGGTTACTTCCATGAATCTGAATTCCGCAGTGCTCCTTACTTTGCGGAAAAGATCGATGGGATCACCACTTTGAACTAATATCGTTTAATATGATCAGAAACATTACAGGTTTCTTTATGAGCCTGTAATGTTTCTGTTTTTGGAGGTACTTATGAAACAGATCGCAGTTTCGATGCGCGGTATCAGCAAGCGTTTCGGAAAGAAGGTGCTGGCGAACAATAAAGTGGATCTGGATATCTATGAGGGAGAGATCCTTTCTCTTTTGGGTGAGAACGGGTCGGGCAAGACCACGCTTATGAATATGCTGGCGGGAGTCTATTATCCTGATGAGGGTCAGATCTTTATCAAGAATACGGAAGTCAGCATCACTTCACCAAAGGATGCCTACGATCTGGGGATCGGTATGATCCATCAGCATTTCAAGCTGATCGATGTCTTTACGGCTCTGGAGAATATCCTGATCGGTCTTCCTTCGGATGAGAGGGAGAAGACCTGCAGGGAAGAGGTTGAAGAGATCTGCAATAAGTACGGTTTTGAATTGGATCTGGATAAGAAGATCTATGACATGTCCGTTTCGGAAAAAGAGACGCTGGAGATCGTCAAGACGCTCTATCGCGGTGCGGACATCCTGATACTGGATGAGCCTACGGCAGTCCTGACGCCGCAGGAGATACGGAAACTGTTCACGATCTTACGCAATATGAAGGAGGATGGCAAGTCCATCGTCATCATCACCCACAAGCTCAATGAGGTGATGGAGATTTCCGATCGCATCAGCGTATTGCGCAAGGGCGAGAATGTCGGAACGGTACTGAAGTCTGAGACCAATGAACAGCAGCTCACCGAGATGATGGTGGGTGAAAAGATCACGCTGGATATTGCCAGGGACTTTGTGGAAGACAAGGCGAAGCGTCTGGAGGTAAAGCACCTCAGGGTCAAGAATGCCGATGACAAGATGGTCGTCGATGACATCAGCTTCGATCTGTATTCCGGTGAGATACTGGGTATTGCGGGGATCTCGGGTTCCGGACAGAAGGAACTGCTGGAAGCGATCATGGGGCTTCAGAAATGCGAAGAGGGTTCTTCCGTCATATACAATTCGACGGCACATGGCGTTCATGAACTGGTCGGTCTTTCCACCAAGGAGATCATCGCGCATGGCTTACATCTGGCTTTCGTTCCGGAAGACAGACTGGGCATGGGACTAGTCGGAAATATGGGCATGACCGATAACGTCATGCTGAAAAGATATCGCAAGGGAAGCGGTCCTTTCTTGCACAGGAAACAGCCTGAGGCGACGGCACAGAAGATCAAGGATGAACTTGAAGTACTGACACCGGATCTGGAGTATCCGGTAAGGAAACTGTCGGGTGGAAATGTTCAGAAGATCCTGGTCGGCCGTGAGATTAACAATAAGCCTACCGTACTGATGACGGCTTATGCGGTAAGAGGACTGGATATCAACACTTCCTATGCAATCTACAATCTTCTGAATGAACAGAAGAAGAAGGGTGTTGCGGTCATCTATGTCGGTGAGGATCTGGATGTATTGCTGGCGCTGTGCGACCGTATCATGGTGCTGTGTTCGGGCAAGCTCAACGGGATCCTGGATGGAAGGTCAGCTTCCAAGGAAGAGGTCGGTTATCTGATGACACATCTTAAACAGGAGGAAGAATAATGGAAAGACATATGCATTCAAGACCCCTGTTCCATATCACGAAAAAGGATGAACCTTCCTTCCTTGTGCGGTCTTTGACCGTTCTGGTCGCAGTCATCCTGGCATTACTGGTGTCGGCACTTTTCATCCATTTTGTGACGAAACTTGATCCGATCAGCGTGTATACTTCGATGATCAAGGGTGCTTTCGGTACCAAAAGAAGGACCTGGATCACGATCCGTGATGCCTGTCTGCTTTTACTGATATCGTTATCTCTGGCTCCGGCTTTCCGCATGCGTTTCTGGAACTGCGGTGCGGAGGGCCAGGTATTGATCGGCGGTCTTTCGACGGCGGCTTTGATGATCTATTTCGGAGATAAGGTACCGGGTGCGGTATTGCTTATGGTGATGCTCATCGTGTCGGCATTGTGCGGAGGATTGTGGGCTTTCCTTCCGGCTGTGTTCAAGGCGAAGTATGATACCAATGAGACATTGTTCACATTGATGATGAACTATGTTGCGATACAGCTGGTCGAATTCTTCGTCGATTTCTGGGATAAGAAACAATCGCATTCTGTCGGTATTATAAACATGAATACTTCCGGCGGCTGGTTCCCGAAGGTCTTTGGCCAGCAGTACGGTCTGAATATCCTGATCGTTGTAGTGGTGACGGTCTTCATCTATATCTATATGCATTATTCCAAACATGGATATGAAGGTGCGGTGGTCGGTGAGTCGGTCGCGACAGCCCGTTATGCCGGGATCAATGTCGAGAAGGTCATCCGAAATAACGTGCTGATCTCCGGAGCGATCGCCGGTATCGCCGGTTTCGTGGAAGTATCCGGTATCTCCCATACGATCTCCAAGGTGACTGCCGGGGGAAGAGGTTTCACGGCGATCATCGTCTGCTGGCTGGCGAAGTTCGATCCGTTCAGGATGTCTGTGATCTCGCTTTTCATCGTATTCCTTTCCAAGGGTGCTTCCCAGATCTCTTCCGATTTCGGGTTGAACGAATATGCTTCCAACATCATTACGGCGATCATGTTGTTCTTCATATTGAGCAGCGGTTTCTTCAATAACTACAAGATCAGCTTCTCTCACGGCAGAAAGGAAGGTGACTAGAATGAGTGCTTCCCAGATCATATCCTGGTGTGTCGCAGCGATCACGTTTGGCACTGTCATCATGTATGGCTGTATCGGTGAGACGATCAACCAGAAAGCGGGAGATCTCAATCTCGGTGTTCCCGGTGTCATGCAGATAGGCGGGATCGCATCTTTGGCTTGCGCGTTCCTTTATGAAAACAATGTTTCTGCTCCCAACCCCTGGGTCTCCATGATCCTGTGTCTGCTGGCGACGTTAGTCGCTTCCGCTCTGGCGGGGGCATTATATGCTTTTCTGACTGTCACACAGAAGGTGAATCAGAATGTCACCGGTCTGACGCTGACGATCTTAGGCACCGGTATCGCCAACTTCTTCGGGGGAAATCTGATGAAGCTTTCCGGCGGTGTCGGTACGATCTCGGTCTCTTTTACGGCGGCGATGTTCAAGGCAAAACTGCCTTTCCTGTTTGGAAAGTTCGGAACGTTCGGTTCGATCGTGTTCTCGCATGGCTGGATGGTCTATCTGGCTTTATTGCTGGCATTCGGGATACAGTTTTTCCTTGACCGGACAAGGACGGGTCTGAATCTGAGGGCAGTGGGTGAAAATCCTGCGACGGCGGATGCGGCAGGCATCAATGTCACACGCTACAAGTATCTGGCTGCCATCATCGGTTCGATGATCTGCGGTGTCGGAGGATTGTTCTATGTCATGGATTATATCCAGGGTACCTGGGCGAACGATTCGACGATCGAGGCTCTGGGCTGGCTGGCGGTAGCACTGGTCATATTCACCAGCTGGCGTCCGCGTAATGCGACCTGGGGTGCTTATCTGTTCGGTCTCTGTTACTGGGCGTACATCTATATCCCGACGGGGATCTCGAAATTTCTGGCAGACAAACTGAAACTGCAGAATGTCACATATATGCAGAACCTGTATAAGATGCTGCCGTATCTTGTGACGATCGTCGTGCTTTGTGTGGTGTCACGCAAGAAGAAGAGAGAGAATCAGGCTCCTGCCTCTTTGGGACAGAGCTATTTCAGAGAGGAAAGATAGAAGAGCGTGCTTGCGCTCTTTTTTGTGATATCAAAGAAAGAAAAGAAGCGGTATTGTATATTGAAAAGAAAGCGGGGAAACACAATATGAAGATCCTGATGATCAGCCATTTTCCGTTGGCCGGATCGGGAAGCGGGACCTATACCCGTAACCTTGCGGTCCATCTGAGTGAACTCGGTCATCACGTTCGGCGATCTGGATGAAGGGATAACAGCATCGTTTTCATAAGGAACATTTCAAAAACAGTTCATTTTGCCCCGTTTTATTGTTTGTGCTGCATGAAATGACATTGACAGGTATCTGAATGTGTCCGTCGGAAGATAAGATCTGTGGTATGGTAAGGGTGTGAGAAAGAGAAGTCTGTTGCCGGATCTGTTTCGTTTTGTTGCAGTTGTATTCTGTATCTATGGGATCGTTGTTTTGTGTGTGATCGGACCGGGTTATTTCTTTAACTGGTTCTATCTTGCGGCGGGGATCTTTCTTTTTGCGCTTGCCTTTCTTCTGGAAAGACTGCGCGGGATAAGTAAGAAGATCTATGTGATCGCTTTGATCCCGATCTTGCTTCTGGCTTTTTCTTTTCTGCTTGTTGAATTTCAGATCGTTTCTTTTTCCATGAGGGGATGCGATCCGGATGCCCGTTATGTGATCGTATTGGGTTCGCAGATCAGAAGTGACGGTCCTTCCAACGATTATAAGGCAAGGCTAGATTCTGCTTACGAATACCTTATGGAATATCCGGATGCGAAGCTGATCACGACCGGTGGAAAGGGAGAAAACGAGCCGATCTCCGAAGGCGAGGGCGGAGCGGTCTATCTGAAGGAAAAGGGGATCGCTGAAACAAGGATCCTGGTCGAAGATGAGAGTGTGAATACCTATGAGAATCTGGCCAATGCCGGAAAGATAATGAAAGAAGACGGGGGCGATATCGAAAGAGACGGGATCGTGATCGTTTCGGCAGATTATCATCTGTTCCGGGCGAGCCTGCTGGCAAGGGAACTCGGCTATAAGAATGTTTCTTTTAAGGGCGGACACGGACTGGCGGTATTGCTTCCGCATTACTATACACGGGAATTCTTCGCTCTGATCAAGGAAGCGATCAGTTAAAATATAGTTGTATTGAGAGGAGTATCATATGAAATACAGGATCAACAGAAAAACAGGGGATCGCATCTCGGAGATCGGGATCGGTTCTTCCTACATGTATGAGGCCGGAAGAGAAGAGGCGATAAAGGCTTTAAGAAGAGCGGTGGAAGGCGGTATCAATTATTTTGATTTGGCTGCCGGTCACGGAGACTCCTTTCCGATCTACGGAGAAGCTCTGGAACCTTAAAGGGATAAGATCTTCTATCAGATCCATTTCGGTGCCGATTACACCAAGGGAGATTATGGCTGGTCACTGGATCTGGATACGGTGAAGGCTTCGGTGAAATGGATGCTGGAAAAGCTGAGGACCGACTACATCGATTACGGTTTCATCCATTGCCAGGATGAGTTTTCGGATTGGGAGACGTTTAAGAAAAACGGGATCTATGACTACATCCTGGAGCTGAAGGAAAAGGGTGTCGTAAGGCACATCGGTCTTTCTTCCCATACGCCGAAGGTGATTAACAGGATACTGGATGAGGCGGATGTGGATATGCTGATGTTTTCGATCAATCCCGGCTACGATTACGGGGAAGGCGAATATGCCTATGGTGAAGTGGAGGAAAGGGAGAAGATCTACCGCCGCTGTGAGAAAGAGGGGATCGGCATTTCGGTCATGAAGCCGTTCTCCGGGGGACAGCTTCTGGATGAAAAGACTTCGCCTTTTGGAAAAGCGTTGAGCGTTCATCAGTGCCTGAAATATCTGCTGGATAAGCCGGGTGTGCTCGTGGCTTTACCGGGTGCACAGAGTGTTGCCCAGGTGGAAGAGCTTCTGAAATATTACGACAGGAGCGAGGAAGAACTGGATTATTCGGTCATCTCTTCTTTCGAACCGATCGCCAGCAGCGGCAGATGCGTTTATTGCAATCACTGCAAGCCCTGTCCGATGGGGATCGATGTCGGTCTGGTGAATAAGTATTACGATCTGGCTCTGGCAGGAGACGATATGGCTGTGGAACACTATAAGAAACTTGAAGTGAATGCTTCAAGCTGCATACAGTGCGGTCATTGCGATTCCCGATGTCCGTTCTCGGTCAAACAGAGTCAGAGGATGAAGGAGATCGAGGCTTATATGTCGTCAAGATAAACATCTGTTATCAGATGTTTTTTCTTGGTCGTCACTTCCTTTTTCGGGGGTGAGAATAGGGTAGAATAATAGTATATGGAAAATAAGGACAGGACATACATCGCGATCGACCTGAAATCCTTTTATGCGTCCGTGGAGTGTGTGGAGAGAGGTCTTGATCCGCTCAATACCAATCTGGTCGTTGCGGATTCCAGCCGTACCAACAAGACGATCTGTCTGGCGGTGTCGCCGGCTTTGAAGTCGTTCGGAATACCTGGACGTCCGCGTCTTTTTGAAGTGGAACAGATGGTGGAGAAGCTCAACCGGGAAAGAAGGATGAATGCGCCAGGCAGACATATTTCGGGTAAGTCCGCTTATCTTGATAAACTGACGGCCAGAAAGGATCTGGAGATCGATTATGTCGTGGCGATCCCGCGTATGGCTTTATATATCGAGTATTCCACGAAGATCTATGACATCTATCTGAAGTATGTTTCCAAGGAGGATATCCATATCTATTCGATCGATGAGGTCTTCATCGATGCGACGGCTTATCTGAATACTTACCGGATGAATGCCCATGACTTTGCGATGAAGATGATCGAAGATA
Source organism: uncultured Erysipelotrichaceae bacterium (assembly GCA_902795875.1). Lineage (GTDB taxonomy): Bacteria > Bacillota_I > Bacilli_A > Erysipelotrichales > Erysipelotrichaceae > Colivicinus. Next base: position 1,177 of record CADBND010000272.1, on the reverse strand, counting down.
TCATGGTCAATACCGGTGTTACCGCTACGGCAGGGATCGGTACGAATCTGTATCTGGCGAAGGTGGCGATGGATATCGTTGCCAAACACAAGAGGGCAGACAAGGATGGCGTGAGGATCGCGGAACTGGATGAGATGTCCTATCGAAGAGAGCTTTGGACGCATGAGCCGCTGACGGATTTCTGGCGGATCGGTCCGGGTTATATGCGCCGATTGGCTAAATACAATATCCATACGATGGGGGATGTTGCCCGTTTTTCTCTGCGGGCAGATGGGGTGCTGTATGACGAATTCGGTATCAATGCGGAACTGCTTATCGATCATGCCTGGGGCTATGAGCCCTGTACGATGGCGGACATCAAGGCGTACCGTCCTGAAAACAATTCTCTGGGTGCCGGTCAGGTCCTGATGGAGCCTTATCCGTTTGAAAAGGCGAGAGTCGTATGCAAGGAGATGATCGATTCGCTGTGTCTGGATCTGGTGGAAAAGGGGCTGGTGACAGATCATGTGGGTCTTTATATCAATTACGATTCAAGAAATGATCTGAGTGAATACAGCGGAAAGATTGTTTCCGACTGGTATGGACGGCCGGGTGCCCGTCCCGCAAGCGGCAGTGTCGCTTTGAAGATGCCGACTTCTTCCGTCAAGGTCATCACGGATGCACTGATGGCGATCTATGATGCCAATGTGGATCGTTCCCTTCTGATCCGCAGGATCAACATCAATGCCGATCATGTCTTTCCCAAGAAGATGGGAGAGGAAAAGGTCCATGTCGAGCAGTTCGATCTTTTTACTGATCCCGAGAAGGCGGAAAGGGAACTGCTGGAGATGCGCAAGCAGGAAAAGAAGGAAGAGGATCTGGCAAAAGCACTTCTGGATATCAAGCACCGTTTCGGCAAGAATTCGGTCTTAAAGGGGACCAATTATGAGGAAGGTGCTACCGGCAAGCAGAGGAACGAACAGATCGGAGGACATCGCGAATGAGTCAAAAGGATCCGCACCGTTACGACGATATCATCGGTCTTCCCCGTTTCGTGTCCAAGGGCAGGAAGCACATGTCCAATTACGACCGGGCTGCGCAGTTTGCGCCGTTTGATGCCTTGACAGGTTACGATGAGGCGATCGAGGAGACAGGCAGGACGACGGAGAATGAGGTGCTGCTTGGGGAAAACGAGATG
>CADBND010000271.1 GCA_902795875.1 uncultured Erysipelotrichaceae bacterium | reverse complement strand
CCGCGATTCTTTGATCTATGATGATGAGACGTTTGCGGCTGCCAAGACGGAACTGAATAAGATCGAAACAGCTTTGAAACAGGTCGATGTGAAGTCGCAGATCGCCGGTGTGACATTGTCTGATTCCTATGATGAGCAGAAGTATAAGGAATTCCTGGATCAGATGGCGGATGATCTCAATACGCCGAATGCCTATATGGTCATATTTGATACATTGAAGCTTCTCAATCAGGCCTTAAGGACCAGGGATATCGACTGGGAAAACGTTTCGAAAGAGTATAACGCGATAAGGAAGATGCTGGAGATACTCGGCGTGTTCATCGATAAGGTCGAACTGTCGGCAGAAGACAAAGAGATCTACGCAAAATGGAATGAGGCAAAATCCGTCAAGGATTTTGAAACGGCCGATAAATATCGCACTATCCTGATGGAAAAAGGCATCCTGTAATGGATCTGAAGGAATACAGTTCCAATTCTTTGAGTTTTATCGGCGATGCCGTATTCACGTTGCGGGTGCGGGAGTTTTTTGTGAAGAATCACTATCAGTCTTCCGCTTCTTTACAGAGGTTGTGCAACGGATACAATTCCGCTGCCGGTCAGACGAAAGTGTTCCGGAGGCTGGAAAGTGAAGGCTTCTTTACCGAAGAGGAACTGGAGGCATATAAGCGCGGCCGTAACCACATTACTCACATTCCCAAAAACGGGGATCGGGCAACTTATGAGTGTGCGTCGGGACTTGAGGCGATATGTGGATATCTCTATCTGACAGACCAGGAAAGGCTGGAGGAGTTTTTTGGGAAGGTTTTCGAAGGAGGACTGCACAATGAGTGATTATGTATATGGCAGAAATTCGTTTTTCGAAGCGCTGAAAAATAAAAGAGTGATCAAAGCTTATGTCCTGGATGATTCCCGGATAAAGGATGCAGGGATTCCTTATGATATCGTCGATCGAAAAAAACTGAATGGGCTTTGCCGGAATGGCAATCATCAGGGATACGTCGCAGAAGTGAAGAGTTTTGAACTGTCCGATGTCGATGACATGATCAAGGAAAGAAACGGTCTGATCATCATGTTGGATGGGGTAGAGGATGTACATAATCTCGGCGCTATCATCCGGACGGCGGAATGTGCGGGCTGTGACGGTGTCATCTATAAGTCACACAATGCGGCGAAGGTCAACGATACGGTCGCCAAGGTCGCTTCAGGCGCCTTGGAATACATGAAGGTGGCTGAAGTCACCAATTTGGTGAATGTGATAAGAAAGCTCAAGGAGAAGGGTTACTGGATCGTCGGTTCGGCAGGTGAGGCCAAACAGCTGTATACCGATATCGATTACGATATGAATACGGTGCTGGTCATCGGTTCGGAAGGAAAAGGGATGTCAAGGCTGGTCAGGGAAGAATGTGACTTCATCGTGAAGCTGCCGATGTTCGGACAGGTCAGCAGCCTGAATGCTTCCGTAGCTGCCGGTATTCTGATCTATAACATTCTGAACAAGCGTTCGAAATAATCCACAATTGTGGAAAAAATAGTTTAAAAAAATGGGACAACTAGTGAAAAAAGCTGTCCCATTTTTAAATGATAATAGAGTCATGGAAGATGTACTTAATCTGATAAAAAGGATAAGAAACAAAGAAGATGAAGATGAGGCATTTGCCTGTCTGCTGGAACGGTTTCGGCCGATGATATTCAAGATCATTTACTCCAACGATCTCAACAAAGGAGATTTCCGGGTAGATGAGAATGACCTGTTTCAGGAGGGCTCGCTCGCTTTGTATAAGGCGGTCTTCAGTTTCGAAGAAGACAGAAATGTCCGTTTCTCATCCTATGTCTACATGGTTATCAGAAGCCGGATCAGGGAGGCACTGAGGAGCAGTAACAGAGTCTATGGTGATGAGCCGTATTCGCTGGATGGGAATGTAGACTACTCCCTTAAGTTCTGCGTGAAAGAAGATCCTGCGCAATATCATCGCGAGCAGTGCTTCAAAGAGGAACTCAACGCCTTCATGTCTTCTTTGGATCCGGACGATAGAACTTTGTTTGAACTGAAGAGACAAGATCTTTCCTACAAGGAGATCTCCGAAAGGATGCACATCAACATCAAGAGGGTCGACAATCGGCTGATGACACTTCGAAGAAGATTGAAAAGGTATCTCAGGGGGATCAAGATCGTTATGATCTGAGAAAGGTGCGGGCGGAGTCCGCCCGCACTGATTAAAAAGGGCATATCGCTCTTTTTTCGATTGACAGTGAAAAATGATTCGGGTATATTAAAAATAGGTTATCAAAGAGATAACTTTTTATATACCTTGAAGGAGGAATTATGAAGGATAAAAAGCAAGTAATTCTTACCTGCAGCGTATGCCTGTCGCGCAACTATACGACCGGCAAAAACAAGAACAGCGCAAAGCGCATCGAACTTATGAAATACTGTCCCAAATGCAATACACACACCTTGCATAAGGGGACGAAATAGGAGGGTAATATGAAGTGGTTCAATTTCAATGCGATCTGGAAAGAGATCTCGAAGATCCGTTGGCCGAAAAAAGGCGATCTGTTCGTTAATTCGGTCCAGGTCATCATCTTTACGGGATTCTTCATCCTGTTCTTTGCGTTGTGCCTGGTAGTCATTTCGGCAGCTTTGCGGGCCAT
>CADBND010000270.1 GCA_902795875.1 uncultured Erysipelotrichaceae bacterium | reverse complement strand
GTGCCCGAGCCCGATCAAGGAAAACATCAGCCCGGAAGAAGCTGAAGATATCAAGAAGCAGTTAATGGATGCAGGAGCTACCGTCGAAATCAAATAATTAGGCAATGAACCATTATTATACGGATAATAGCGATCTGGATTCGAATAGAAGAGAGTTCACTTATTATTTCGATAATGAGGTTTTCTGTTTCACTACCGATAACGGCGTTTTTTCCAAAAACAATGTCGATTACGGCAGTTATATCTTGATCAGAAGTATCTATGAAAAGGAGCTTGGTGAAAGCCTTCTGGATCTCGGTTGCGGGTATGGCCCGATCGGGATCATCCTGAAACGTTTTCATCCGGAAACACTTGTGGAACTTGCAGATGTCAATTCCCGGGCTGTGGAGCTGGCTTCTTTGAATGGTATCAACAACAAGACAGATATTAAAGTTCATCTGTGCGATGACATTACGAAACTGGATCATAAGTTCGATACGATCGTGCTGAATCCGCCGATCCGGGCGGGTAAGGCTGTCATATACGATCTTTATGAAAAGTCAAAGAAGATGCTGAATGAGTCGGGTCATCTCTATATCGTGATCCGTAAGGCTCAGGGAGCGAAGTCATCCATAGCCAAACTTGAAACACTGTTCGATCGGGTCATGATCATCGAAAGAGACAGCGGTTATTATGTCATCGATTCTTGTGACTGATCGGAATACATAATTATTTGAAAGGACGGCGCAAATGAAACAAACTTATAAAATCGTGGAATCGGGTAAGCATTCTACTCGCCGTGACTATTCCAAAGTTAGTGGCAATCTTGAGCTGCCCAACCTAGTAGAGGTACAGACTGATTCTTTCAAATGGTTTACCAAGGAAGGGATCAAGGAAGTATTTGATGATATCTATCCGATCCAGAACTATAGCGGAAATATCCGCTTGAAATTATTGAATTTTGAATTCGGTGAGCCGAAGTTCTCGGTCGCCGAGACAAAATATCGTGAGGAAGATTATCGTGCGCCATTAAAAGCCAACATGGAGTTGGAGATCATCGATGAAGATACAGGTGAGGTCATCACCAGAAAGGAAGAAGTCTTTTTAGGCGATTTCCCGATGATGACACCGACCGGTACGTTCATCATCAACGGTGCAGAAAGAGTCATCGTTTCCCAGATCGTAAGATCTCCGGGTGCGTATTTCGATACGCAGATGGATGACAAGACGGGCCGTGAAGCTTTCAGTGGAGAACTGATCCCGTCACGTGGTACCTGGCTGGAATTTCTGACTGATGATAAGAAAAACGCTTTAGGCCGCATCATGAACATGTCGGTTGACAGAAAGCGTAAGATCTTATCGACTATCTTACTGAAATGCATAGGCTTCTCGCTGAATCTCGAAAGAGGTGAGGATGGTTTCGATCTGGAAAAGGTCAAGACTTTCCTGCAGGCGATGGGTCTGGAAGTATATGAGGATCTGATCAATCAGAATGATGATCGTGAATTCTTGAACATCTATGAGGCGATCTATACGTCTTTCTTAGGTGCTTACGAAGAGATCAGCAATACGCTTCAGGCCGATAAGACCAAGACGATGGATGCGGCATTACTGGAAATGCACAAGAACCAGAAACAGGACGAAGTTCCGACGGTCGAAGGTGCAGCCAGCCTTATGAATGCCAAATTCTTCGATCAGAAGAAGTACGATCTGACTTCTGCCGGTCGTTATAAGCTCAGAAAGAAGCTGAATGTCATCGATCGTATCGAGCATCACGTACTGGCTCAGGATCTGTACAAAGCTGACGGTACTTTACTTTACGCCAAGGGTACGAAGATCGAAAAGGCAGAGCGCAATGTCCTTCGTGAAGAACTCGTCAAGGGTTCCCATGTTGAGGCTTTCCCGTTCCGCCATATCTTCTCGCATCCGACGGTTGTGGAAGTTTCCGCAAGCGATAAACTCGCTTTGAACGGACGTGTCCTGGCTAACGACATCGATATGTCAGACCGCACCTATTTCATGGGAACGGTCCTGACGATCGCTGATGCTGAAAAGATCGCCAAGGAATTCTCCACTGTGAGAGTTTACAGCGGTATCGTTGCAAGAGAAGTGAAACTGACTTCCAAGAATTTCAATGCTGTCATGGATTATGGCCAGCGTTTATTCGTACTGGGTCGTCTTACCGATGAAAAGGGCAATGATGTCGAGGTCGATGGCGAACAGGCTATGCCTTATTACTTGCCGGATCATGACAGCTATATGCTGATGTCTGACAAGGAAGAGACGATCAAGGCCAGGATCGATGGTGGAGAAAAGATCTCCGCATGGCTGGTCGGTACGGCTTGTCAGGTCGTGAATATCTGCCTGCCGGGCGATGAGGATCACGTGATCCGTCTGATCGGTATCGATCCGCTCAACGACAAGAAGTGCATCACGATGTCCGATATGCTGGCGTTCTATAACTACATGTTCACATTACTCGACGGTGTCGGTTCTACCGATGATATCGATATGCTGGGCAACCGTAGGATCAGGACAGTCGGTGAACTGATCCAGAATCAGTTCAGGATCGGTCTTTCCCGTATGGAAAAGGCGGTCAAGGAAAAGATGTCCATTACGGAAGTGGAGAATGCCACTCCGAAGACTCTCACCAACAACCGTCCGCTTTCCGGTGCGATAAGAGAATTCTTCTCTTCTTCACAGCTTTCTCAATTTATGGACCAGCAGAATCCTTTGGCTGAGCTTACGAACAAGCGTCGTATCTCCGCTTTGGGTCCGGGCGGTCTGACAAGAGAAAGAGCGGGATTTGAAGTTCGTGACGTTCACAACTCCCACTACGGACGTATCTGTCCGATCGAGACTCCGGAAGGTCAGAACATCGGTCTGATCTCCTATCTCACGACTTATGCAAAGATCAACGAGTACGGTTTCATTCAGACGCCGTATCGTAAAGTCGACAGCAAGGGCAATGTTTCTGAAGATTACATCTACCTTTCTGCCGATGATGAAAACGACTATATCATCGCCCAGGCCAATGAGGTCGTAGGCGGAAAACTGGTAAACGATCAGGTCGTCGCCCGTAAAGCGGGTGAGACGGTCCTCGTCGACAAGTCGGCTGTTGAACTGGCTGACGTTTCGCCAAAGCAGATCGTATCCGTCGCTGCGGCTTGTATCCCGTTCCTTGAGAACGATGATGCTTCCCGTGCTCTGATGGGTGCCAACATGCAAAGGCAGGCCGTTCCGCTTTTAAGACCGCATGCGCCTTATGTCGGTACCGGTATCGAATCCAAGATCGCCCGTGATTCGGGTACAGGTCTTGTTTCCAAGGACGCCGGTGTCGTCACTTACGTGGATGCCAACAGCATCGTCATCACTTCTGCAGATGGCGTGGAACATGAATACAGACTGGAGAAGTTTGCGCGTTCCAATGCCGGTACCTGCATCAACCATCGTCCGATCGTTGAAGACGGCGACGAGGTGAAGGTCGGTGACATCATTGCGGATGGTCCTTCCATGGATGACGGCGAACTGGCTTTGGGTCAGAACGTCACCATCGCTTTCATGACATGGCATGGCTACAACTATGAGGATGCCATCATCATGTCCGAGAGGATGGTAAAAGATGATGTCTATACCTC
>CADBND010000269.1 GCA_902795875.1 uncultured Erysipelotrichaceae bacterium | reverse complement strand
GAATTCAAAAGAAGCGCTGCGTGTGATCTGATCGATACCTATCATTCCGTTTCCAGAGATGAAGAGGATTATATCAATGGCTGCTATGGCGTGGATGCGATCTATCTGGGCACTTCTGATGATGGAGATGAAGTCTTTTTCATGTTAAACGGGGACACAGGATCTATTTCTTCTGATCAGGTCATCCTGCATCCCGCAAGCGAACTTGATACCCGGATCTCTTCTTATAGTGTGGAAGATGGTCAGCTTTATCACAATATCAAGAATCAGCTTGAATACGATCATTATGCTTACTCGCTTTGTCTGGATGAAGCTCCTTCCTATCTTGCGGAAGGGAAGTCGTATTACAGTGCAGACGGACATTATTTCTATGAGGATCTGCAGTCTTTGACTGATGACCTGAATAATGGTGAACATGCGCTGGCTGTAAATGAGGAGCCCTATTACAATTATTATCAATATCTGCCGCACCGTTCCTATACTTCATATACAAAGGAAGAATTGGAGGAATATTTTTACGGAACGCTGGGGCTTGATGGAAGATCCTATCATTATCGGGATCACAGCGGTGATCAGGCGAGCGATGAAGTCAACCGTTCACAGCTTTATGGTACGATCGGTGATTTTTTTGCCAGCCAGAATATCTATGGAAGCAACGCACTGCTGATGCTGGCAGAAGCGGTAAACGAATCCGCGTATGGAAAAAGCCGCAATGCTTTTTCTTCCAATAATCTTTTTGCTTCAACGGTATTTGAAAATGATGAAGAACGTCAGGCACAACGCTATGGCAGCATTGAAGAAAGCATCTATGCACATGCCAAATACTTCATTTCCGCAAGATTTTCCAATCATCTCCGGGATGATTATCACGGGACTTATGCCGGAAACAAGCTTTCCGGTATCAATGTCAACTACAGCATCGATCCCTATTACGGGGAAAGGAACGCTTCTCTTTCTTATGATCTTGATCATGAACTCGGTCTGAAAGATCGTAACGATTACGCTTTAGGCATCATCCGTTTTCAGGATCGGGTCATCTTCTATTTTGACGAAGAACTTCAAAGAAGACGTTTTATCCTGGATGATGTAGGCGAACTCTCCCTGATCCTTTTGGAAGAATGTGAAGACTCTTATAAGGTCCGTCTCGATCATTCTTTTTCCAGCGAATATCTTTACGATCCGGAACTATCTTATGCCTATGTGGACAAAGAGACCTTTTCTTACATCGTCAACGCGGATAAGATCCATGAGGAAGAAAGACAGAAGATATCGTTCGATCTGGATGGCGGTACGTATCACGGTCTGGGAGAACTTGAGGTCTTCCTTGAAGAAGGGGAGACTCTTGATATACCGGTAAGTAAGGATGGCTACGAATTTACAGGTTTCGATGCTTCCGGCAAGGCGACATACCGGAAGATCTCTTCCATAAGCCTGAGCAAAGATTTCAATGATGAGTTCGAAGAAGGAGAGGAGATCGATCTTTCCCGGAGTTTCCTGCAGATACAGTACGAAGACGGGGAAATGAAAGAGATCCCATTGAATACCGATATGATTGGTCCATATGATACAAATGTATCGGACGAACAGATCCTGACCATCTCATATTGCGGGATGGCGATCGAAAAAAAGATCGTTTTCTCGGAAGAACGCAAAAATGCCGGTGAAAAGCTGCAGCAGGCGATTGAAGAGCTTGATCTGCCGGCGATCAAGGAGAATATCGGAAAGAGCGACTGTTCCTTGTCTTTTGCACAGATACGGAAAGCTGATTATGAATTGATGAAATTGAACGGACGCAATTACGTCATATCTGACAAGTCGAAACGATACAATCTTTCGATCTCCGGTCTCGATCTTTCTCTTCCCGACAAAAAGACTTTCGGAAGCATCGCGGACACCTATTATGTTCTGGTCGATGACATTGATGAAAAGGCGGAAGAAAGGATCTTTGATCTTGCGAAGGGGTATGGCTTTCAAAAAGTTGAAGGACTTAACATTGCCTTCCGTTTCAATTACCAGGATATCGAGCTCATCGGTCCGGCGATCGTTCAGATCGATATCGTGGAGAAACAGAACGACTTGTTTTATTCCGTCTATCACCTGAATGACAACGGTGACATCGTAAAATGCCGTACGACTCAGTCCGATAACTATATCCAGTTCATGATCGAAGGATCGGGTCCTTATTTGGTGCTTTCATTGCCCAGTGTCAACGAATATGACATTCCGGACAACACTGAAGATCTTTCCTATGAAAACATGGGAAGAGATAATCATAAAATGAATTTCGAACTGATGACTCTGATCGTCATGTCCTTATCGGGGATCATCGGGATCATCATATACTATATCGTCTATAACGAAAGGAAAAAACTGTGGAGAGACTTCAGAAGATCATTGCGGGAAGCGGGTACTGTTCGAGAAGAAAAGCGGAAGAGCTGATCCTGCAGGGAAGGGTCTGTGTCAATGGAAAGATCGTAAGTGAACTTGGCGCCAAAGCGGGTTTTGAAGATGAGATCACGGTAGACGGGACCGTCCTTTCCCGTGAAGAAGAAAAGGTGGTCTTTCTTCTGAACAAGCCGAAGAATGTGATCTCTTCCGTTTCTGATGACAGAGGCAGAAAGACTGTGATCGATCTGATCGATTGCCCATATAGGCTCTATCCTGTAGGCAGACTGGATTTTGATTCTTCGGGACTCATCCTTTTGACAAACGATGGAGATCTTATGCAGAAGCTGATCCATCCGTCTTTTTCAGTCGAGAAAACTTATGAAGTAAGGATCAGAGGTCTGATAAGCGCTGAAGAGATAAAAAGACTGGAAAAAGGCGTGAAGATCGAAGATTATGTGAGCGCTCCGGCAAAGATCTCTTTGACAAAAGCAGATCAAAAGAAGGAGACGTGCGATCTTGAGGTCACCATCCACGAAGGAAGAAACCGCGAGATCCGAAAGATGTTTCAGAGTCTCGGATACGAAGTGGTAAGACTGCACAGGATCAAGGAAGCCTGTATCGAACTCGGAGATCTGAAAAGCGGCGAATACCGCCGCTTGAAGCCATATGAGGTGAAAAAACTGAGATCCTTTTTAGATCGAAACGACCGTTAGGGATCTGTCTTCATAAGGATCGATATAGATCGTCTTATAGTTTTTGAAGGTCACAAAGCCCGGCCGGGCACCCTTGACCTTTTTTAATTCCCGGACCAGACAATAATCGACCGGAACGGAAGAGGAGTACCTTCCCTTGGAATAATAGGCGGCCAGATTTGCACAGATCCGGATCAGTTTTTCGTCGGGGTGAGGCGTATCGACGACAACATGTGCGCCATGAAACTGCTTGGCGTGAAACCATGTATGATCGCTGTGAGCGAATTCGAAAGAAAGAAAGGCGTTCTGAAGATTGTTTTTACCGAAATGGATCGTATGCCCAT
>CADBND010000268.1 GCA_902795875.1 uncultured Erysipelotrichaceae bacterium | reverse complement strand
TATGTAAGTCTTTCATCATGCCGTTTCATACTTTTATTATAGCATATTCTAACGTATCAATGGTTACCGTATGCGCATTCTTCGAGACAATTCATCTCGGCTCTGAAGAACCGAGTTTCCTTGCCATTCCAACAAAAAACGACATGCATAAAAAAGGTCATCTCGCAGATGACCCATTCTCTATGATCCCTTCTTTTCCTTCAGGATCCGCAAGCCTCTTTCCAGACGGTCCAGACCCTCATCCAGGATCTGCCTGCTTGTCGCAAAACAGATACGTATATGCCCTTCCGACCTGTCTCCGAAGAACTTTTGTCCTCCGGGTACCAGAGCCAGCTGTACTTCTTTCTTCAGGAATTCCGTGAATTCCTCACCGGACATTCCCGTCTCTTCGATATCCACATAAAGTAAATAGGTCGCCATAGGCTTATAAGCCTTGAGATAAGGCATGGAAGAAATACGCTCCAACGCGTGATCACGGTTTTCCTTGAGATGGACAAGGAAGCCTTCCAGATAATCATCCGCCTCATTCATCGCCGCCGTCGCAGCCACCTGCGAGATCGAAGTCGCACCCCCGGCCGTAGACAGCACATCGGAAGAAATGACCAGCCTGTCAAAATTCTCCTTATCTGTCGAATAGATGCATCCGATTCTTAGTCCCGCAAGACCGAAGCTCTTGGAGAAACCGAATACCGAAAGCACCCTTTTGCATCTTTCGTTGCCCAGACAGTATATTGAACAAAACTGCGCATCCGGATAGATGATATCCGACCAGATCTCATCATTCATGATATAGAGATCATACTTTTCACATAAAGACATGATCTGATCAAGTTCCTCATAAGTATAGGTCAGACCGTAGGGATTATGCGGATTGCACAGACCGATCATCTTCGTCCTGGGCGTGATGCATTCTTCCAGATGACTCAGATCCATCTTTCTGTTTTTCATATCCAGGTCAACCGGACACGGTACAGGCGTCGCACCCGATCTGGCACAAGCCTCCCTGAACAGATAATCACAGGGATCGAAAACGATCATCTCATCACCCGGTTTTAAAAACGCATCCGCAATGATATACATTCCCCGGGCAGCCGAATCGATCGGAAGCACCATATCCGGATCGATCACTTCACCCTTCCTTCTGTACACTCTCTTGGAGAACGCATCCCGGAATTCAGCCAAGCCGAGTTTTGGCGTATAAGAGAAATAACCGTCGGCGATATAATCCGACATCGCCTTTCGAATCTGTGGAGCACAGGGATAATCAGGATCGGCTGAAGTAAGAGGAATGATCCCCTCTTCCACCTCCGCCCAGCGGTAATTGAAAGCCTTTTTCTTCAAAACATTCAGATCGACATTCTCATTATCAAAACCCTTCATATCCAAGCCTCCCTTTCCAAGATCATCTAAACAGAATTATATTGGATAGAACTATCCTTATCAATTCATCGCAATATAAGAACAACAACAATTTCCTGGAATATCAGCTGCTCTGTTCTACAAACTTCTCAAGTTCCTCGGCAGACACATTCGCCTTCAGGCGGGCACCGTCTTTCACAGTAACATTATCCCCTGCGATCTTTCTCATACACTTGGCCGTATCCCCCATTCCACTGCTTCCCGAAGTCGCAAAAGGAACGACTGTCTTTCCTGACATTTGAAATATCAAAATGTGAAAAGTCAATTACAGTTGCTGAAAAAAGTCCGTTTTTGTACATTTTTTCAAACAAAAAGCCGGGATCTCCGGCTCATTGAAATCGTTTCATGATCGCATCGATCTTTTCCTTGGAAACATCGATCTTTTCATCCGTATGGAAGTAGTCAATAGCCTCCTTTACATCCGACACCAGACCCTTTTCGATCAGACCTGCCGCAATGATGTCAAGATACTCTTGTGAAGGATCCACCTCCTCATATCTGACCGAAGCCGTGATCGTCCTTATATCCAAACCGAACGCATCCTTCTCCAGGAAATGGTCATCGTCATACCAGGCCTTTCCCTCCAGTTCCTTGATCGTCTCATACTGGTCTTTGGAAACCAGATAGCGGTATCCATAGGCCTCTCCGGACCTTCCCGTATCAAGGAAAGCGACACCCTTGTTTTCCCATCTTTCTTTTGCCCTCTTCGCAAAATAGATCGGATGCGAAAAACGGTATTTTTCTTCCGCAACCGGCGCTGCCTTTGAAGAAGTCGCAGCGAGATAGACATTGAATCTTCTTGAAAGAAGATTGGAACCGTACACCGCATACCAGACATAATCATCCATATTCTTTCGGCATGTGTTCCACTTTCCATAAGGGATACGCGTCTTCATATCCGCCGTATCCAGAAGATACTCATAGAATAAGACATCCTGTTTCCCTTCATCCGTATCGACACACGCCTTATTGCAGACATACAGATGGCCGGCACCTTCCAGCATATCGACAGCCTTCTTTGTGTCCTCATCGACCTCATAGATCTCACCATATACCCGAAAGCCCTTCATCGGGATCGCTGCCGGATAAGACCCCGTCTCCTTGAGACCGTAGTCCTCCAGTACACCGTCGCAAAGATACTTGCTTCCATCCAGAAAATGATGATTGATTTCCCCCTTCATCAAAGTACCGTATGTGAATATCCTGTATTT
>CADBND010000267.1 GCA_902795875.1 uncultured Erysipelotrichaceae bacterium | reverse complement strand
GGTGTCTTTTCGGCTTCTTTCAGTTTATTCTTACCATTTTGTAAAAGCCTTTTTTCTGCTTCTGCCTTACTCAAACCGTTCTCTGTGGTGTTGAGTTCCTTAAGAACGTCGGCGGCATCTTCCAAATAATACTTGTTTTCCATTTTTTTCCTCTCTCTTAAAAAGAAAACTCATGCCATGCATGAGCACCAATCGAAGCACTCATGCATAACCTCAGTTATACATGAGTCTCGCTTTTTAAGGCAAACCAGGCTTGACGCCGAGATTGTTGGCTTGACACGTATCTATAATACGCAAGCTACTCCCTCACAATTAAAGATTTTATATGAAAATGCCCCTTTTTACAATTGATTTATGCTCAAAATATATGAAATAAAAGTAAAATAAAGCCATGAAAAGAGTCTATCTGGAGATCTGTAATGCATGTGACCTGAATTGCCCGTTCTGCAGCTATGAAAAAGGATCCTCTTTCATGACTCTGGAAGATATCAACCGATACACCGATCAGATCAGGCCTTTCTGCAACTATCTGTATCTTCACATACTCGGAGAACCCCTCATACATCCGGATTTCGAAAAAATCATGGATATGATGGATAGAAAAGGATTTCATATACAGCTCGTGACAAACGGAACACTTTTAAAAGATCACCCCGATCTTTTACAACACCAGAGTCTTCGTAAACTCTCCATATCCGTTCACAGTATGAATTACAGTGACAGCTTTCCTGATTATTTCGATCAGATCGACAGACTGATCGAAAAGGAACATGATTGTACGATAGAACTGCGTTTCTATAAGACAGAAAAGACCGCAAAAAGCGTCAATGATTATAAAAGGATACTTATAGAACGCTTCGGAAGCAAACAGACGAGAAAAAAAGGATCCTATCAGCTGGATAAGGATCTCTATCTTTATGAAGAAGAACTCTTCCGCTGGCCGGACATGAACGACCCGATCATTTCTCATGAAGGGACATGCCACGGTGGCATCGATATGATCGCGATCAACCATGAAGGGATCGTCACGTTGTGCTGTCTTGATCCGCAGGCTCATAACCGACTCGGTGATCTGAAAAAGGATACCCTGGCGGATATCCTTTCATCTGAAAAATACTTGAAAGTTTGTGAAGATCTGAAAAACGGGAAGATCGATCTCGATCTGTGTGCCCGATGTCAATACCGCCTGCGTTTTTCTTCGTAGGCACATTGCAAGATGATGGAAGAACGGATGGAAAGAGACATTTCCCTTGTTCCGGTTTTCTCTAAAACAACGCCGTTGTCAAACAGATCGTCAAGTCCTTTAGGATCCTGCGGGATCAGAAGTGAATACGGTCTTTCAAAAGAATAATCGGAAAGATAGATGCTGCCTTTGGATGTAAACGGAACGATCTTTTGTTTCGGATGATCTTTCAGATATCCGTCAAGGTCCTGATAGGATCCGATATTGCAATGAAAGATCGAACCCATCGATGCTCTTATGCAACGCGGATCGAAACGGTCGATATCGCTGTTCAGTAAAACGATATCCTTAAAATCAAAACAGATCGCGGAACGAAGGACTGTTCCCAATTCTCCGAAATTGTCAAACCCGTACAAAAGGATGTGCATATCTCCGGATAGAGGACGCTCAAACTTTTTGAAAACGCCGATACAATAACAGTTCTCTTTCACGGAAAGCCTTTCGATCGCCCTTTCATCGTATCGTATAGATACATTCTTTTCTTCACAAAGACTCAGAAGATAGCCGAATTGTCCATTTCTGTTTGCCTTATCGGAAACGATCACTTCTATCATTTCTTTATCGAGATGTTTCAAAGCTTCGATCGTAAGGGACATGCCAAGGCAATAGGAACTTTCATCCGTTTTCTCATATCTTTTCATGTTTCAATATTATCGCATTCGCGATCCTTATACCATCCAAGGCGCAGCTCATGATGCCTCCGCCATATCCGGCTCCTTCTCCCATCGGATAAAGACCCGGAGTATTGACGGATTCAAATCCTTCATTACGTTTGATCCGGATCGGACACGATGAACGAGTCTCCGGACCTATCATGATCCCCTTTTCAATAAAACCGGGGATCTTCCTGTCAAAATCAAGTAAGGCCTCTTTCATGATGGAAAGATCTTTTTCATTAAAGAAACCGTTGAAATCATATAAGACCGTATCCAAAGGATAAGTTGAGGGAAAAATAAGTTCATTCAAAGCGCCTTTCATAAAATCAGAAATGTTCTGCGCAAGGGCCCTATATGAAGAAGAATACGCATAAGCCTTCTGTTCGATATCATGCAGAAAGACATAACCGTCTTCAAATTCCTCTTTGAATACCTGAATAAGGATCGCCGAATTGGCGATACCCGAATCTCTCGCCGCGAAAGACATTCCGTTGGTGACGATCGTATGAGGATCGGACATGGCAGGAACGACGATACCGCCCGGGCACATGCAGAAGGAATAGACGCCCTTTTCTCCCTTATACCGAAGGAAATACTCGTTCGCTGAATCCACAAGGCCTCTGGTCTGACGATCATCGATCAGTTTCTGCGGATGTTCGACACGGAAACCGAGCGCAATATCCTTTTTTTCGATATAAACACCCTTTTCTTTCAGCATCAGCGCCGTTTCATAAGCACTGTGCCCGATACCGAGAAGCAGATGATCACAGGTATATTCCCCTTTTGAAGTCCTTATACCGGTAATAGTTCTCTCTTCATCAAAACAGATCTCTTCCATCGCTTCTTCGAAATGGAATTCAACGCCTTTTTCGATCAGATCGTTCGTGATCCTTTCGATTACTCTTCGAATGATATCAGTACCGATATGCGCATGATTCTCATAACGGATCTTATCATCGGCCCCGTGCTTCACAAAGATATCGAGAATGTATTCGATGTACGGATCTTTTATCCTGGTCGTCATCTTGGCATCAGAAAAAGTGCCGGCACCTCCTTCGCCAAACTGGATATTGGAATCTTTATCCAATATGCCTTCTTTAAAGAAACGGTCAACATCTTTTTCTCTATCTATTATCCTTTTTCCTTTTTCAAAGACAAGGACCTTATATCCTGCTTCGC
>CADBND010000266.1 GCA_902795875.1 uncultured Erysipelotrichaceae bacterium | reverse complement strand
GGCATTTGCATCAAACCTTCTGTTTCCTTCATAAAAGTATTCTGAATCGATCGATAGAGGGATATCGTTCATTCCGATCTTTACAGTACTCACATCCGAGAACAGGATGGAAAGTACATCTCCATCTTCGAATTCGATCAGAAGCGGTTCATCGATCTCCGCTCTTTTCGGTTCCATACTGTTTTCATCGAACCAATTGGCAAATCGTGCATCATGATCAAAGTAGTTGCCGGTGAACACGATGTTTTTTATCGTTCTGTATCCGATGTTGAAACTGTCTATCCTTTTCCTTAGTTCGATCGGATCGGTGATCACCGGAACATCCCACTCAAACCAGTTAAATTTGTTGTCTTTGAAGCTGATCATAGAGATCCCTTTCTATAGTTTTCCATCTTTACTATACTTATCTGTTTTTACAAAAATTGTGCCAGCACTCATTACGAATGTAATATATTGCAACCATCGCAATCAGAATCATACCCTTAATTATCTGTTTGTTTGCCAATGCCTGTTTGAATCACGAACCCTCCATTCACTATCTGATTCAATTCCGGATGTTTGGTTCTTACATAGCCAAGCACCATAAACAATATATGTCCGGTCCATCTGCCGTTTTCCCAATGTATGTTGTATCCGGTGTTTGATTCTACAGGATCCTCTTTTGTACAATAATGGATCTTGGCATATCCTCTTGTACGTCCAGATCTGTTATTCATTACGCACGCCCAGTCATCATGTACCGACAGGCAGGTTTTTATATTCCGCAGATTCAGATATTCCATTACGATCCTTCTCTGTTCATCGGTTTCTGTAAATACCTGAATGGCATATCCTGTTTCTTCAAGGTGGCCTGTATGAACGTTTTCCATGATATCTAAGTTCGGGTCCAGCGCCCTTAATTCATAAACAGGATCATCAAGGCATTTCCACCCTCTTTGTTCCGGTCTGTCGATGAAGAAAAGAAAACTCTTTCCGTTTACTATACTATCGTTTTCCTTATCAAAGGACTTTCTAAAGTCAAAAAGTCCCTTTTCCGTATGTTTTCTGTATATTTCCGCTATCTGAACAAATTCATCCATGGAAATAGCTTTATTGCCGATCCAGGGACCGCTCAGGTTGTTTACTCCAAGATTACAGTAAAACATCAGTCCGCTGTTCAGATTGATAAACATGCCGGCTCCATACGGTATTCCTCCAGAAGCCGCATCGATAAGCTCAAGTCCATACTCCTTTTCCATTCTTTTTCTGAATTCATACATCTTTTCGGTTGTCTCGCAGCGCACCATAAAGTACTGGTCATTGAGAGGTATCCCTCTCTCATCTGAAATTCTTTGCCAGGATTTTCCCATCTCTTTTCCTCCTCTTTCCCAGTTCCATAAAGAGGAGGAAAAGAAAAACTCCCATCGCATGATGAGAGCTTCATAAACATAAACAATGTCTCCCATCATTCAAGCTTTAGCACCTTCTGTATTTATACAGGGTTGCTGTACGATCGCAGAGCTTGTCTCTCCCGTACTCTTTATGGTGATTTCAGTATAACATATGGATCTGCAAAAAATGCGCCAGAGATGATATATATTTATTTTTCAAAATTGACATTACACATATCACCTGATACTCTATATTCAAGAGCCGTGCTTGAGTGAACAGCCTCTTGTGAGTTGAGGCCAAGGCCTCAAGAAGATCACCGCTCTTTTTCTTTTAGATTTTCTTTTCCAACTTTTTATCTTCTCTCTTTTTCATTTCTTTATGATCAACTATAAGCCGTTATGGAAAACAATGAAAGAAAAGAAAACCGGCCAGTATCATCTGTTGCAGTCCGGTATCAAGAATGGAGTTCTCGACGGACTAAAGAAGAGTTCCTATCATTGTTAATGAAAGTACTCATCAGGTATACCACAGGTATACTTACCAAAACAGAAATGTTTTGTTATATTGTTGGTGAAAGGAAAGTAAGCACATGAAGACAGACATGCTCAACAAATTATATTGGTCAACCCAACATGAACAGCAGTCAATATCGGAATCATTCGATATATTTTTACATGCTTCTGTTTCAGTGTGTTTGCATCGCTTTATTTAGGGTCATCCCGGATCATCGACAGACAGATAAGACCGCTTACTGAAAGAGAAGAGAATCAGTAAGCGGTTTTTGTTTGAAAGGAAGTGATCAGAATGTGTCTAACAACTAGGATCGATATGATCAAAACCGGCAGAAATATTGCCAGATTACGCAAGATCAATGATCTGACGATCAAGGATATTCAGGATGCAATGGGTTTCAATACGCCACAGGCGATCTACAAATGGATGAGGGGAGAGGCTGTTCCAAGTGTAGATAATCTCATTGTTTTATCTGAACTGTTTGATACAGCGATCGATGAGATCCTGGTAAGAACAAATTGAGGGCAGAAAGCTCTCAATGATTTCGGCTTCGTCTAAATGCAGGATACATGACTCTGACTCATGTGATGGTGGTTCAAGTCCATCAGCCGAAGCCAATATGTTGACGAAACGGTAAATGGAAACCTGCGAAGTTGTGGCCTTCGTGAATACAGGTTGAAGTCCCGTCTGTCAGCCCAATGGTGCCATCGAATAACGGCCAGTTCACCGCCCTTTCACGGCGGCAATCCGGGTTCAAATCCCGGTGGCATCACCATAATGCTGCATGTCCGGGTGGTGAGGGAGCGATCTTGAAAACCGTTGGCCGGCAGGCTTGCGGGTTCGAATCCTGTGTGCAGCGCCATATCCCGATAGTTCAACGGCAGAACAACAGTCTCCAAAACTGCAGATCTTTGTTCGAATCAAAGTCGGGGTGCCATCTTGTCCTATAGCTTAACAGTAGAGCATGCGCCTTATAAGCGTCAGATCCTGGAGCATGTCCGGGTAGGACGACCATATCTTCTTTGTCGTCTAATGGTCAGGACAGCGGACTTTGAATCCGCCAATCTGTGTTCGAGTCGCAGCAAAGAAGCCATATGAGATATTATAAGTGCATTAACTGGCGCAACCAGATTTACTGGCCCACCGTTAGTTGATGCCAAAAAGCCTCATTCCCAGATTCGTGAAAGCGGATTATGGTTTAGGTCTTGGAATGGATAAAAGCCCATTCAACAAAACCCGGTTGGTATTCCCGCCGGGTTTTGCTTTATATATTATTCTTTTCTTGAATGTAATCTTAGAATCTACGCTTTTATAAACATCTCTACAATTTATAGAGAAAAATAGAAACCCTACTTTATACGAATAGCGTTCAAGGAATTATACTGTTCATGACGCTAATAATTATTCGGAATATCAAACGTAACGGTTCTCTTATCATCTATTATTTGATTCCTGATCCTCCCTTTAAAACGGATATGCAGTTGCAGAAAACTTTCAAAGTCCAGAATGCTTTCTAACATACAGCGTTTATATCGGTTTCTTTCACTCAGAAAAATCAAACGACTTCAGTTATGGTACTATTGAATCGTAAGAGGCGCTTATGGATTTCAATCTATTTCTCTATAATCTTATCCGATCCGACTTTCTGCACGAACTTCCTTCCGCTTTAAACATCGTTCTGATCCTTTTACAGTACGCACTGTTCGTGACCGGAATGTGGAAAGTTTTCGAAAAAGCCGGGAAAAAGGGATTCTACGCATTGATCCCCTTCTATAACTATCATCTGCTTTTTGAGATCGCCTGGGAAGGCCGCTACGGGATACTTTTCAATGTGCTCGACATATTGTATATGGTCCTTTCCTTCGGAGCCGGAAATCTGTTGACGAAAGGATTCAGAGGTGTCCTTTCCCTTCTGTTCTTTGCGGCATCCTTCATCCTTTTGGCGATCGCCAAAATAAAACTCGCAAGAAGCTTCGATCGGGGTGCCCTTTTCTCCTACGGACTCATCTTCATGGAAACGATATTCCTGCTGATCCTCGGCTTCAATAAAGCCCAATATCTGGGACCGACACTTCGCAAATATTCAAAAGACTATATCAACAGACAAAACAAAGTACGCATCGATTCCTCCGCCCACGTGAGCCGGCGCTACATGATCTCCCTATACAAGAAACGCAGTATCGTCGCCTTCGTTGCGGGAACGCTTGCCTTCGCACTGTCTTTCAGAGCCATCGCCGGTGGTCTTGTCACTGTACACCTGCAGCAGATCGAAGAACCGGGCTACAGCCTCTTTCATTTCTTCACGATCAACTCCAACATCCTTTCCGGTATCGGAGCCGCCTTCCTGATCCCGTATGCAATCGAAGGCATACGCAAGAAACGCTTCGTGTTCCCGAAATGGATCACCTTATTCCAATACAGCGGAGCGATCTGTACGACACTGACGATGCTGTTCTCGATCCTGTTCATCTTTCCGACACAGGGACCGGAAACGGCCTTCCAGGGAATGAATTTCTGGCTGCATATCGTGTGTCCGATCATGGCCCTGCTTCTGCTGTTCATGGTCGAGACCGATGTGAAACTTTCAGTCAGTGAGACGCTGTTCTGTATGCTTCCCTTCTTCCTCTATACGCTGATCTACATCACTAACGTGGTACTGCTTGGCGAAGAATACGGCGGATGGCGGGACATCTATCTGGTCAACACCTATGTACCTGCCATTATTTCCGCACCGCTTATGTATATGTTTGCCCTGGGCGTCGCCTTTTCCATCCGCTACCACTACAACCGCTTCGTAAAGATCCGTCACGAACAATTCATCTCCATGTGGGATGACGACGCCTCGGAAGTCGAGATCAACATCGAAGTCTACGGACTGGGGAAATACAACGGCGAACGCTTTGAGACCAACAACATCGCCGTCCCGATCGACATCTTCGAAGCCCTCTCCAATAAATACGGAATGGACGTCTCCAAACTCTGTTCCATCTACAACAAAGGTCTGATCGACGGCATCAGACAGCACCGCGATCTGTCCAATATGGGTATCAACTTCTCCTACGTATTCGGTGTACCGGAAAAGATAAAGGAAACAAACGAAAAGTAAAAGATGACATCAAAGTCATCTTTTTTAAATCATACCTTATCTGTTATTCGATGCCCGTTTTCGGGAAGTGATAGGTCTTTTCGACGGGTCTTCTTATTCCATCATCGCCGCAAGCGATATTCCTATGATGATCGCCACAACGATGCATAAGATCGGATAAAGGACGTTTTTCTTTCTGTCCTTTCTGCCCGGAAGCATCAGTGTCAAGGATGCACATTCCTCTCCTGCCAACATAAAGAAAGAACAAATAAGAAGTAATTCCAGAAGCACTCTCAAAGCGCCTTTGTCAGGATCGTAGAAGGCAAAAGCCTTCTTTATGAACATATATTCCAGGAATCCCGCTTTGAGAAAAGCGGAAAAGCCGTAGGCACCCATCGCGATAAACAGGATCCTGAGATCGCGCTTTGTCGAATGCCTCAGTTTGAACTGCGACAGGATGGCCGGTATATGCAAGCCAAGATGAAAACTCATCAGCACGAAGGTCCAGTGGGAAAGACACAGATGGAAACTTCTCGCAAAAGAAACCGGAAGGATCCCATAGAGAAACGGCAGCGCATAAGCCGACATCGAAACACCATATAAAGCCGTCATGAAGAAACACAACATAAGACTCAGATCAGTGAACGTCACGATGATCCGATAAGTGTTGTATCTGCCCCCAAACAAAGCCGGGTACCAGTAACGGTTCAGAAAGATATGAACGATTGCCAGTACAGTCATCGCGACACCGAGATATTCATGATACTTTTCTCCGGTCACCTGATAGGCCATCAGAAAAAGCAATACCAGACTCATCGTGATGTCGACAGCCCTTCTTATCTTTCTTTTCATCTTTTTATCCCGCTCCTTCTGCGGGTGTTTTTCTTCATTTTCAATTCGACCAGCGCCTCGACTAACGGTGTCTGCGGAAACATATCATAACCTTTCACAGAAACGATCTCATATCTTTCTTCCAGTACAGAAAGATCCTTTCCAAGCGTGGAAGGGTTGCAGGAAATATATAAGATCCTGCCTATCTGAGTGCGAAGCAGTGTCTCCAGCAGTTCATCATCGAGACCCGTTCTGGGCGGATCCACCACCAGCACATCGATCTTTTCCTTCTTTGCGATCCTTCTGAGAGCCTTTCCGGCATCGTCACACACAAATTCCACATTGTCGATCCCGTTGATCTTTGCGTTCTCTCCGGCATCCTTCACGGCACTGTCGATGATCTCAATGCCGATCAGTTTTTTCGCCCTGTCATGGAGATACAAAGAGATGGCACCGATCCCGCAATAAGCTTCCACGATCGTACCGCATTTATCTTCGATCTTATTCCTCACGTCGGAATAGATCCTTTCCGCCTGTCTGTGATTGAGCTGAAAGAAAGCCTTAGGCGACAGATACATCCGATAGGAACCGTTATACAGTCCGATCTTCTCTTTTCCGAAAAGCCGTTTCAGTTTATCGGGCATCATCTGAACCGGATCCCTGCGGGTATTTCTTCCCTGATAGAGACTGACAAGTCCTTCTATCTTTTTCAGATCAGCGATAAGACCTTCTTCAAAGACATCGTTGTCACTTATGATCACCGCCTGATATTCCTTATCGAAACCCCGGACGACGATCTGCCGGATACCCGACTTCATAGAATGATCGTAGGCCTTTTGGTGATGATCATTCAGGACCTTCAGGATCTTCTTGCGCATCTTATCCACACCTTCTTCATGGATGATGCACCGGTCGATCACGATCGGATGATTGGAACCCTGTCTGTATAAAGCATTACAAAGTTTCCCATCTTCTTCCACCACCGGAAGGTTGCATTTATTGCGATAATGAAAGACCTTCTCACTTCCTTCGATGTCTTCGATCTGCCTGTCATATCCTGCATATTTCAAAAGCGCACCCTGTAAGAGCTGCTTCTTGATCGACAGCTGTTTCTCATAGTCGAGACACATTAATGCGCAAGCTGAACATCTTTTCTGATGAAGACATTCCGGCTTCACCCTGTGATCGGAGTATTTCAGGATCTTAAGAAGCTTCCCTTCAAAATGCCTGCCCGCATCTTCGAGCCTGCATTCCACATATTCACCGGGAAAACAACCGTCCACAAAGACCGGCTTCCTCTTATAGAAACCGATCCCCTCTCCGTTGATCCCCGCTTTCTTTATCTCGATCCTGACTGTTTCCATCCTCTTATCCTATCCCAAGAAAGCCGCTTTACTTCCAATGAGCACCACAAGTATCGTCACATAGGCAATGAGTTTCAACAGCGGAAAGGCGTTGATCTTGCCCTTCAGTTTGAACAGCACCGAACAGATCGAAAAGACCGTAAAACTCAAAGCGACCCCATATCCCCACATGCCGCGTGTCGAAGCGATCGCAAAAGAAGTGATCCCCTGAACGATCCCTACGAGAAAAGTCACCCAGCCCATCTTCCGGGTGAAAGCCTGCAGCTTCCTGTCATCATCCAGCTTCTCCACAAAGCGATCCGACAGTTCCAAAGGATTCAGCTTCCTTTTTCCGGAAACATAGATCAGACCCGTCACGATCGAAAATACACAAAGTAAACCATAAAACGCCGCACACAGATATAAGATCCTCATCATAAACTGTCTCTTTTCCCCAATATATCCCGTTTGTCCTTTTTATGATCTATATAAAGGACGAACGCATATCTCATCTCAATTATAACGTAGGGGATCCCTTCTTCCGACATAGAAAAACCCATCCGGCGGATGGGTCTCTTTCACTGTTGTGATCCTTCTTTAACGGAAGTACTGGTCGTTTCTTGCGACCTTATCCACAAGCTTGTAGGAAACAAAGAACAGGACCGCGACGAAAGCGATAAACAGATAATTGAACGAATCGGAATAGAGTGTCGCAATATAGTCGTATGCGCCATGCAGAAGCATCGGCACCACCAGAGCCGCGATCTGATAACGTTTACTTTCCTCAAACCTCTCCGCACTGGAATAGAGCTTTGCGGCCGTATAGAAGACACCCATGAAAACACCGAAGCACGCATGTCCGGGGATCGAAGTCACCGCTCTGATCAGCGCTACCGACAAACCGTAATGCAGGACATAGGAGATGTTCTCCCACAAGGCAAAACCCATTGAAACGAAAACCGCATAGATCACACCGTCATACAGACAATTGAATTCCTCTCTGTTCCAGGTGTTCTTCTTTAACTGATAATACTTAGCGCCTTCTTCCGAGATCGCTACGACACCGAAATACAGAAGGATCCTGTAGATCGTCGATTCCGGAGAAAACAAAGATCCCAGTAAAGCACTGAATATCCTTTCAAAAAAGATCGCCACCAGCGTCGAAAAAACACCCGCCTTGACTAGTGTCCAAAGCAGATTCCCGCTCTCTTTCTCCAGATGATCCGACCTGTATACGTGGACCATAAGTATTACAGCAGGAATGATCGCCGCGGCGATCAGAATGAAATTGTACGAAAGAAACGGATAGATCAGAAAATAAAACATATCATACCTCCCGGCCTTCACAGGCCTTTATAAATCTTTGAAACAGAACATCTGTATATTCATCATCCATGATCTCAGGATGCCACTTTATACCCAAAACAAACTTCTTATCCGGAACCTCAAAGCTCTCCACCAGACCGTCATAGGAATACGCCGCGATCTTTCCAAAAGGAGCGACCCTTTTCTCATCCGCGATCATCGTATGTAAGGAATTCACCCGGAAGTCCTCCCTCCCTATGATCTCATAAAGCTTCGTGCCTTTTACGATCCTTATGTCATGGCGGTAATCCCTGGAATAACGGGAATGCGCCAGCGTCTCATCTTCATAAACGTTGGAACCAAGTGCCCTTAGGATGTTGTTGAAACCGGCACAGATACCGATAAGCGGAATATCCTTTTCCAGCGCATACTTTGCGATCTCCACCTCATAGGAACAGCTGTAGTCTCCGCCCTGTAAAAGGATGCCATCACACAGATCCACCTGTCTTCTCAGATCTTCCTTCTCCTCTTCACTCAGGATCTTCGGATCACCCAGATCGGACTGATTGAAATCGTAAGTTTCTTCGCTTGGCATCAGGATGATCGCGATACCGCCGTTTCTTACGATCCGGTATCTGAGTTCATCCACAACCTCCATGCGATGCCAGAGATCATTTTCTTCTTTTTTCCGCACTTTACAGGGAATGCCTATGACCGGTTTTTTCATTTCGTTTTCTTTTTCAGACCCTTCTCTTTTCCGCTTCCCTTATATACAAAAGCCATCATCGTCAGATCATCGAACTGTTCCGCCTCACCGACGAACTCTTCTACGGCTGTCCGCATATTCTCGATCTGACTCTGAGGATCTGCCTCCGGATCTTTGTTGAGGACCTCCACGATCCTGTCGGTCTTGAACATATTGTTGACGCTGTCGCTCGCTTCCGGAAGACCGTCTGTATATAAGAACAGCCTCGCTCCCTTCTTCATCTGTATCTCATATTGCGAATACTTGAGACCTTCCATTCCGCCCAGGACGAAACCGTGTTTGTCCTGCATCAGTTCATAATTTCCTTTCGGATCGCGAATGATCGGGAACTCATGACCCGCATTGGAAGCGACCAGTCTGCCCGTAGAGATCTCCAGTATCCCAAGCCACGCCGTCACAAACATCTGTTCCTCATTCTTACGGCAGATCAGATCGTTGGTCTTCTCCATCACCTCACAAGGATCCAGACCCTGTCCCGCATTATTGGCGAGGATGATCATCGAAGCCATCATGAACAACGCCGCCGGAACACCCTTTCCGGAAACATCGGCGATCATCAGACAGAGATGGTCGTCATCGATCAGGAAATAATTGTAGAAATCACCGCCGACCTTTTTCGCCGGATCCATGCTGGCGTATAGATCGAACTCTTTCCGATCCGGAAAAGCCGGGAACGTATTGGGAAGCATATCCTCCTGGATCTTTCTCGCCAGCTCCAGTTCGGTGGAGATACGCTCGTTCTCCTTCGTGATCCTGGTCAGGTTCCTTTCATAATCCGAAAGGGAATTCTCCATCCCCGCCATGATCTCATTGAGATTCTCGATCTCATCATTGGTATCGATATTCAACAAAGAGAAGTGCTTCTTTCTGACATCCCCCTTGCGCTTGTCGTCGATGTATTCCTGCGCAGCCGTAGCGATCTGATTGATCGGATGCACAAGGTTTTTCTGCATATGTTCGATCAGCAGATAAGCGACGATGAACGTCGCAATGACGATCGCCACCAGATACCGGACCAGGAAAGAATTCATCCCCTTGAGAAAATCCGAAAACATGATATCCGACAGGACGAAACAAAGAACATTTCCATCCTCGTCATAAACAGGAGAACCGCTGGTACACATCCAGCCATAACCTTTCGTATCACTTATATCGGAAAGTTCGGTCTTGCCATCCCAGTTCAGGAACATGTTTACTTCCCGCTCTTCGACTTTCTCCCATTCGCCGGGATAGAACCATTTCCCCTCGCTGTCATCTGAATCACAGAAATAGATCAGACGGTTGCCCTCTTTCAGATACATGCCCAGATACAGATCGCGGACATCCGAAGAAGTCACGAGCTCATGGAGGATGCTTATGGTACGTAAATAGTTTTCGCTCTCCATGATCTTCGCAAATCTTTTCCTGTAGGCATCGCTGCCGGTCTGTTCCCGCTGACTTTCATCCAGGCTGTTATAGATGTTCATCACCTCTGAAACGAGACTTTTCACATCGACCCCCTTACTGACGATCGCCTCTGCAGACTTGGCTAAACCAAGCGATTCGACGATATACTGATCTGCCAGTGAAGTACCGTACATCCAGGCGCCGATGATGAGCGCGACCAGAGCGATCACGCAGGCACCCATCGTCGTTGCACGAAAAACGCGGTCCTTCAAAGAATTCTTCAGGATCCTTTTGTTTTTCTTTTCTGTATTGTTGCTCTTATCTGCCATACCATTTTATCTGCCACACCAATTTAATAATAGCATTTTTCACAAACCCTTAGATGATATACTTGTTGCGTGAGGTGAAACCATGAAAAAGTATCTTCTTCAGATCGCCGGCATCGAAAGACAACTTCCCTTTATCGATATCTCGGCAGATATGGCCTACGCCAGCTTCGTCGTCATTTCCGATACGAAACTCGTATCGGCTGTCGCTCCCTTACTGGCGGAAAAGATCAGTGATTGCGACATGATCGTCACTGCCGAAGCCAAAGGCATCGCGCTTGCCTACGAGATAAGCCGACTGATGGGACTGGAACGCTTCGTCGTAGCCCGCAAATCGGTGAAATCCTACATGAAAGATCCCGTATCCATTCCTGTACGCTCCATCACCACGACCTCCCAGCAGCATCTCTATCTCGACCGCAACGACATCGACTCCATAAAAGGAAAAAAGATCTGCCTGCTCGACGACGTCGTATCGACCGGCGAATCTCTTTGCGCACTGGAAGCCCTCGTCACAAAAGCAGGAGGAAACATCGTATCCAAAGCCTGCATCCTGGCCGAAGGCAATGCCGCAGACAGGAAAGATCTCATCTTTCTACAGAAACTTCCCTTGTTCCATAAGACCGCCGAAGGCGAATACGAGGTGATCGAATGAATCTTTTCGAATATCTGAGAAACAACGATTATCCCGGAAGAGGGATACTTGTCGGATCCTGCCATAACAAAAGGATGATCGCTTACTTCATCATGGGCAGGAGCGAAAACAGCCGCAACCGCGTCTTCGTAAAAGAAAACGATATCCTGTATACGAAAGCCTATGACGAATCAAAAGTAGCCGACCCCTCTTTGATCCTGTACAACGCGATCCGAAAGATCGCTGATCAAACCATCGTCACCAACGGTGACCAGACCGACACGGTCTATGACTTCCTCACAAAAGGAAAGACCTTCGAAGAAGCCCTGGAAACAAGGACCTACGAACCCGATGCGCCGAACTTCACGCCCCGCATCTCCGCGATCGTAAACGATGAAGGATATACGCTCTCCATTCTGAGAAAGAAAGAGGAAGACTGTCAAAGAGACTTCTATTCCTATGAGGCTAAAGAAGAAATCTGTCACTTTCTCTCCACATATGACCATAATGGCGATCCGCTTCCTTCCTTCTCGGGTGAACCTCTGACCTTTTCCATAGAAGATCCAAAGACTTTCCCGAAAGACCTTTGGGAGTCTCTTGATCCAGAAAACAAGATCTCCTTATATGTCCTGATCGATTCAGAAGAATTCCTCTTCAACAAGAACGAAGGTGACTGATATGAACGAATTTGAACTCAAATACGGATGCAACCCCAACCAGAAACCCGCGAAGATCTACATGGCAGACGGAAGCGATCTTCCCGTCACCGTACTCAACGGCCGGCCCGGATACATCAATTTTCTGGATGCACTGAACTCCTGGCAGCTCGTAAAAGAACTCAAAGAAGTCACCGGTATCCCCTGTGCCGCTTCCTTCAAACACGTATCGCCCACTTCGGCAGCGCTGGGACTTAAGCTGGACGACAGACTGAAAAAAGCCTGTTTCGTCGACGACGTCGAAGGACTCGACGATTCTCCCTTAGCCTGCGCCTACGCACGTGCCAGGGGAACAGACCGCCTCAGCTCCTATGGCGACTTTGTCGCCCTATCTGATGAATGCGACGCCCTGACCGCAAAGCTCATAAAAAGAGAAGTCTCCGACGGCGTCATCGCCCCGGGCTATACGGAAGAAGCCCTGTCCATCCTGAAACAGAAAAAGAAAGGATCCTACAACATCATTCAGATCGATCCCGACTATGTCTGTGCACCGATCGAGACCAAACAGGTCTTCGGCATCAGCTTTGAACAGGGACACAACAATCTGAAGATAAACGAAGAACTCTTTCAGAACATTCCGACCAGAAACAAGACCCTGACACCGGAAGCGAAAAGAGACCTCATCGTCGCCCTCATCACTCTCAAATATACCCAATCCAATTCCGTTGCCTACGCCTATGACGGACAAGCCATCGGTGTCGGTGCCGGCCAGCAGTCCAGGATACACTGTACCCGTCTCGCCGGAACCAAAGCGGATACCTGGTTTCTGCGCATGCACGACAAAGTACTGAACCTTCCCTTCAAAAAAGGATTAAGCCGCAACGACAAAGACAACGTCATCGACGCCTACATAAACAAAAACGAAGAAGACGTCTGCGAAAACTGGGAAAAGCATTTCACACAAAGACCGGAACCCTTCACAAAAGAAGAAATGAGAAACTATCTCGATTCCCTGTCTGGCGTATCACTAGGATCGGATGCCTTCTTTCCCTTTGGCGACAACATCCAAAGGGCACATATGTCCGGTGTATCCTATGTTGCACAACCGGGAGGATCGATCCGGGACGATGATGTCATCGAGACCTGCGACAGATATGATATGGTCATGTGCTTCACCGGCATAAGACTTTTCCATCATTAAACTGTGATCTTCAATACAAAAAGAATAGAAAAAGAATGGTTGATACACTGCTTTCAGAATAAAGCCGCATACCATTTGTTCGACAGACCTTTACGGTCTGTTTTTCTATCGTCCAAAATAAAAAGGGCGTCCGCAGACACCCGCATATTCCTATTCGCCAAGCGGCAAAGTGAAGAGATAGAAGATCCCTTCTGGAAGCTCCACACCGGCCTCCACTGCGATGACCGCATGCGCCGCCACGATGGCACCCGCCTTATCCGCCAGTTCCATCAGGCCCTTCGTCGTTCCGCCGCCGCCATAGACGTCATCTACGACCAATATCCTCTTTCCTTTCAGATATTCCGCATCGTCATCAGTCAGAGACATGATCTGATCGCGCGGTGTCGTAACGGAACGGTAAACAGCCTGTATCCGGTTCCCGTCGCTCTTTCTGGCAACGACCGTCTTATCGATCTGCGTACCCTTAGCCTTGTTCCAGCGAAGTGCGATCGCATGCGCAAGCGCATTGGACTTGGCAACAGGATTGAGTATCGTATCGAACTCCACGCCCGCATCCAGAAGCAGATCCACGATATCATCGGCAGCTGCCTCATTCAAACTCACTTGTCCCGATATATCCAGGAAAGCGACCTTCTTGCCCGAAAGCACCTTGAAAGGAAGATCGTAATCCTTCCCGCTCATCGTCACTCTCAGGAATTCCTGACCGTCTTTAAAGATCCTTTCGGTCTGCGTCTGATTGACACCACTCATGATTTTTCCCTCCTTGAAAGACAACCTCATTATACTGTAAAAACATGGATCTTATGAAACGATACGGGAATGTTGCAGATTTGTTGCTGAAACGCTGATAACATTTCTATGCTATAAGATAGTGGTGATCCCGTAACAGAAAGGAACCCTCAATCATGAATCAAAACAAAAGAAAGAAAACGCTACACGTCTTGAGCTGTTTTGAGACGCTGTTGGGACTTCTTTCTTCCGCCTTCGGACTGTTTATGATCCATGGAGGAACGACCATGATCGATGCCGAGGTCCGTTCCCTGAATTCCCAGATCGACAACACACCGATCTTCATTGCCATCGGCGTCATCCTCATCTTCGAAGGGATCTTCGCTCTGACCGGCTCCTCCTTTGCAAGGTCCATGGTCAAAGACCTGAGCCAATACAAACCGGCTCTCTACTTCACGATGATCACCTTCATGTTCAACGGCATCAACCTGGTCTTCGCTCTTGTCTCCTATGTGAAGATCTACGACATCATCGTGACGATCTTCTTCATGTTGATGAGCGGATACATGGTCCAGTTGATCTGGGCACTGAAAGACTAAGATATAACATTCCCTCGGATGTTATATAAAAAGATATGATCTCCCTTATTGCCTAACATCGGTCATATCTTTTTCTTTTTATCTTTTGTCGGTGGATCCTCTTTCAATGAGACGGCACTTGAGTATCGTCTCATGTGGGAGATCCTCTTTTTTATTCCGGATCAGCTTCAGTAAGAGATCCTTCGTCGCCTGATAGATACCTTCCCTGACCTTTTCTTTTCTGTCTGCCCTGCAATCTATATAATATTAATTAATAGAGGTGCTACTTATGCAGAAACCGGACTGGACCAAGATCTTCGATCAACTGAAGATCAACACAGATACTCTGATCGCCGACGTGATCACGATCGTCCTTGTTTTGATCGCCGCAAAAATTGCCCTGGCCATCCATAACCGCATTATGTCAAGAGCGATCGACAGGACGCAGAACATAAGCGACTCCAACCGTTCCAAGGAAGTCGTCACATCTCTGACGCTGATAAAAAGCTTCGGACGCTACCTGATCTACTTCCTTGCGCTCTCCATCATCATCAATCAGCTCGGCTTCGGATCCACGCTGTCCAATCTCGTAACAGTCGCCGGAGTCGGAACTCTGATCGTGTCTTTCGGTGCCCAAAGCATCATCAAGGACGTCTTTGCCGGAGCATTCGTCCTGTTTGAAAAACAGTATGAAGTCGGTGACTACGTCAGGATCAACGATTACGAAGGAACGATCACCTCGCTGGCTGTACGCAGCACCCATCTGCTCACCCAGCAGGGACAGAAGATCATCATTCCCAACGGACAGATCAACACCGTCATCAACTATTCCGGTCCCTTCAACACGGCCGTCATCAATATCGCCGTTCCATATAACACCGATACCGACCGCGTCTTTTCGATCCTGGCAGAGATCACAAAAGACTATTATGAAACACATAAAGAGCTCTGTTACGAAGAACCGGTCGTATCCGGGATCAACACCCTCGACAACAATGTCATGACATTCTCCGTCTCACAAAAAGCAGTCGGCAGAAATCATCATACCGTCCGAAGAGATCTGCAGGTGTTGATCAAGCAGCGCTTCGACAAAGAAGGGATCGCCATCTCCTATCCGCAGATCAATACGCAAGACTCGTAGACGATAACTGACACAGAGACAAAAAAGCCTTAAGCCAGTATATCCTCAGCTTAAGACTTTTTTTATTGACCTGTTTTGAAACGGATCTTAAACGGGAGCTCCTCCATACTTCTTGGCCATAACCGCGTAGAAGTTACGCAATGCGATCCATTCATAGTCATAGAAGTTTTCTGCTTTCTCCCAATAATCTTTTAACAGTTTGTCCGGCGTACGCTTCTCTTCAGGAGTGAGCTGTGAACGATCCCAGCCACCGGAAATGCTTTTCAGTTCATCCATCTTGAGCTCTTTAGCGCCACCTGCAGGTTTATTATCTGTCGTGTTCTTTCCCTCTCTTTGTATACAAATTTAACAGACAAAGGAATTCCTTCAATCTTTACTGATATTTCCTTTCCGTATGAGACGCTGCAGTGTCTTCAGCAACATGTCGGGATCGAACGGTTTTGCGATATGCGTATCCATTCCGGAACGCAAGGAATCGCGAATGTCGTGTTCCTGCGCATTGGCACTGATCGCGATGATCGGGATCTGACGGTAATAATTCCCTTCCAATGAACGGATCGCCATCGCGGCCTCGTAGCCGTTCATCACCGGCATCTGGATATCCATCAGCACAGCACTATAGTAACCCTCTTTCTTTTCCTTCAGGATCCTCACACCCTCTTCGCCATTGACCGCCCGGTCCACCTCGATCCCATAACGCGATAAGACCATCGTAGCGATCTCGGCATTGATGTCGTTATCTTCCACAAGAAGGATGCGGACACCGATCAGGCTCTCGTTGTCGTTTTCCTTCGGAAGCATCAGATCTTCCACATCGCACTTTTCCAGATCGAGCTCCACAGTAAACTGCGAACCCTCATTCACTTTACTTTCAACAGAAATCGTACCGTTCATCTGCTTCACGAGCTTCGCCGTGATCGCCAGTCCCAATCCGGTACCCTGTACCTCATTGATCGTCGTCTTCTTTTCCCGGGAAAAACTGTCAAAGATATAAGGCAGATACTCCTTCGAAATACCGATACCGGTATCCCTTATGATGAAACGGTAACGGTTTGTATTCGCACCTGTTTCTTCAAGCTGCTTTACGATGATCTCCACACTGCCGGATTCCGGCGTGTATTTGATCGCGTTGCTGATGATGTTGATCAGGACCTGCTCGATCCGTAATTCATCCCCTCTCACGTAATGATCCCTTATATCCTTATCGTGATAATAGATGGTCAAGGCCTTGTTTCGAGCCTGCAGGGAAGTGATGTCTTCGATCCTGCGCAATACATCGAAAAGATCGAAATCGGAAACATTCAGCTGCAGATCTCCCCTTTCGATCTGGGAATAATCCAGAACGTCATTGATCATCGAAAGCAGGAAATGCGAAGAAGAACCGATCTTATTCAGACAATCCCGCACCGTCTCCGGTTCGTTCAGATGCGAATTGGCGATATTGGTATAACCGACGATCGCATTCATCGGTGTACGGATATCGTGAGACACGTTGGTCAAGAAATCGTTCTTCGCCTTGTCTCTTGCCTCTTCGATCTTTCTTCTGTATTCTTCTTCCCTTTTGATCTGGGCATCGATATTATTGGTACCGATGATCAGGTGGCTGCCTTCCTCATCTTCCATCAGTGTTGCCTTCAAACTGATATAAGTCGGCTCGCCATCCATCATCACCCGATACTTCATCGTGAAGCTCTCGCCCTTACGCAAAGGATCCATGATCCTCTCTTTGGTGAAGACCTTCATGAAGCGGTCCTTGTCTTCCTCATAAAGAAGTCTATCCATATTGCGGCGGCTCGTCTCAAAGAAATTTTCACCGAATTTTTCCACATCCAGTTTTTCATATCCCTCGCTTGAAGAATACTCAATAAAACTGTCTGTATCAGGATCGACGATATAGATACTGAAATAGTCTCCCGCCAAAGCTTGCGATACTCTTGAGAAAGTGATGGATTCACTCCTCGCCTTTTCAAACGACTCACTTAATTCCTTCAGAGTCGCCAACTGTCTGGCCTTTTCGGATTCCCGCTGTTCATGTTTTTCCGTGATATCGGAAATGAAAACGGTGTAGATCCCGCCATAAACATCGCTTTCCAGGAAACGACCGTAATCATCCACCCAGCGTATATTTCCGTCCTTGGTCACGATACGGTATTCCGCATAATCCATATTGTCGTCGCTGCTTTTTATCTGTTCGACGATGGACTCCGAGATCCGTTCATAGTCTTCCTCATAGACCATCCCCTTGAACGTGAAACCTGTCAGCTCCGCAAACTCTTTCTGGTCCTCGCATCCGTAGATATCAAAGACCGCCTTGTTGGCATAGATCAGTCTTTCGGGAGCCTTCGCCTCGTATATGAAAAAACCGCCCGGCATATGATCGCCAAGGTCTTCGATCACGCGTAACGTGTTCTCATCCAGCCTTAATTTTTTATCATTCATTGTCCAAACCTCGAACAGGATAATATAAATATATTATATTCCAAAGCGGCTATGGCGTCGCTTTTCTTTTCCCGTTAAACTATAATAGAAAAGCATGAAAGAAGGAAAGACTATGATACTGGAACAGATAGATGAACGCGTGATGGAATACGCAAGAAGATCGGAAAGCGAACTGAAAGAGATCTACGAAAAACTCGACAGGATCTGCCTGAAGAATTCCGACCGCATCCTTTCCGCATTCATTAAGAATCAGGTATCCTACACCGACTTTGCGGACATCAACGGCTACGGCAACTACGACAGCGGCCGCGACAAACTTGAAAAGATCTTCGCCGAAGTACTGGGCTGCGAAGATGCTCTGGTCAGACCGCACATCATGTCCGGAACCAACGCCCTGTATCTGGCCTTTTCCGCCTTGCTCAAACACGGCGACACCATGATCTCACTGACCGGTACGCCCTACGACTCTCTGCAGGAGATGATCGGGATGATCGGAAACTCCAGTCAATCGCTCAAGGCATATGGCGTAAAGTACGAACAGATCGATCTGATCGACGGAAGATTCGACACGAACGCCATCCTCAACAGACTGCAGAGAAAAGATGTGAAACTCGTCGAGATACAGCGTTCCCGTGGCTATTCCCAAAGACCGTCATTAAACATCGCCCAGATCGAAGAAGTCATCACAAAGATCAGAGAAGTGAATAAAAATGTCATCATCATGATCGACAACTGTTATGGCGAACTGTGTGAAGAAAGAGAACCCGGACATGTCGGAGCCGATATCGTCGTAGGATCGCTCATGAAAAATCTTGGCGGCGGCATCGCCTCTACCGGCGGCTACATCGCCGGAAGGAAAGACCTGATACAGATGGTGGCGGAACGCCTCACTGCTCCTGGGATCGGAAAGGAACAGGGAGCCAACTTCAATCTGAACAACTCCTTCTTCAAAGGCATATTTATGGCACCCAAAGCCGTCAAAGAAGCTCTGAAGACCGCCGTCTTTTCTGCCTACATGATGGAAAAACTGGGATTTCAGAACATCTCACCGCGCTACGATGAAGACAGGACCGATCTTATCCAGACTGTGGAACTGGGAAATGAAAAAGATCTCGTCGCCTTTACCCAAAGCATACAGGAATCTTCTCCCGTCGATGCCTTCGTCAGGGTGCTGCCGGCACCGATGCCCGGCTATCCCTTTGAAGAAGTCATGGCCTGCGGAGCCTTCACACAGGGAAGCACGATCGAACTCAGTGCTGACGCTCCGGTCATCGAACCCTATACGCTCTACATGCAGGGATCGCTGTCCTTCGAGTACGGAAAACTGTCCATCATGCTGGCACTGTCGAAGATATTGAAAGATTAAGGATGTACGCATCCTTTTTTAATGAATAAGACAATTATTTTATATAATTATTGTTAGAAGCTCAGGTGAAAATATGGAAAAAGATAAACGATTCGTTAAGGCAACATATGAGATCATGGAACAGCTGCTCAACGTCGAAGACCTCGACGAAGCCCTGTCCCAATCATTACAGACTATCGTAAGGACCCTCGACTCCAAAGCCGGTGTCATCTGGTATCTCGATCGGAACAGCGACCGTCTGCACTCCGTCTTTCATATCGGTCCCTCTGACATCTCCAATACCAGTATCGAAAACGGTATCGGCATCGAAGGCGTCGTAACCAAGACCGGAAAATCGATCATGATCTCCGACGCAGAGACCGATCCCCGTTTTGAACCGACCGTATTCGACGATCAGGGATTCAAGACCCGCTCGATGATCTGCGTTCCCCTCAACAACAGTAAGGAAACGATCGGCTGTATCGAAATCATAAACAAAAACAACGGCGCTCTCTATGAAAAGGAAGAACTCGAACTCTGTGAACACATGGCGAACCTCGCCGCCTTCACGATCGATGAAAAAGGTCTCGACGTCGACCTGGGCGAAGACAAGAAAGTCCTTTGCAGTCTCAAAGACATCACCAAGGAATATCCTTCCGGTGACGGCTTCCTGAAAGTCCTCAAAGGCATCAACCTCGATGTCTACGAACACGAATTCGTCGTCGTATTAGGGGAATCGGGCTGCGGTAAATCCACGATGATGAACATCATCGGCGGCATGGACTATCTCACATCCGGTACCCTTCTTATCGAAGGAAAAGACTACTCGCATCCCGATGATGCGCAGCTCACTGCCTTCCGGAGAGAATATGTCGGATTCATATTCCAGTCCTACAATCTCATGCCCAACCTGACTGCATTAGAAAACGTACGCTTCATTGCCGAGATCGCCAAAGATCCGATCACACCGGAAGATGCGATCGCGAAAGTCGGACTCAGCGAACGGGCCGACAACTATCCTTCCCAGCTTTCCGGCGGTCAGCAGCAGCGTGTCTCCATCGCCAGAGCCCTGGTCAAGAACCCCAAACTCATCCTGGCCGATGAACCGACTGCCGCCCTCGACCTGAATACCTCCAAGGAAGTCTTAGGTGTCATTCAGGAGATCGTCCGCAACAACGACACGACCGTCATGATGGTCACCCATAACCCTGAGATCGGCAAGATGGCCGACCGTGTGGTCCGCGTATCCAACGGACGTATCGCCTCCATCAAACGAAACATCCACCCATTAGCTGCAGAGGAACTGTCCTGGTAAGATGAAACGCACGCAAATATTAGATCATTTCCGAAACATCCGGAAACAGTTCGTCTCCTGGCTGTCCATCATCATCATCGCCATGCTGGCGGTGATCGCCTATCTTGGCATCCGCTTCACTGCCGGATCATTAAGGGAAAACATCAACAGCTTCTATGACGAGACGAAATACAGAGACGTCGAAGTCCTTTCGACGCTGCTTTTCTCTGAAGAAGACCTGAAACTGATCCAGGAACTCGACACCGTAGAAAATGCGGTGGGATTCCGCAGCTACGACACCATCATCAAGTCCTCTTCCTCATCGAGGAACATCACGCTCCTCTCTTTTGACGACACGATAAACGTTCCCAAGCTCACAAAGGGCAGCTATCCGAAAGAAGACAACGACGTTCTTGTCGAAGCTTCGATCGCCAACGCCCTGGAACTGGAGATCGGAGACATCATCTATACCAACCCGGATCCCTATCTCAAACAGAACATCTTCACCGTCAGCGGCATCTGTATCCATCCTGACCACATCGCCAAACTGATGGACAATTCCGCCAAGGGCTATGTCATCGTAAACAAAGACATCTTCGATGCGGAAGCCTTCGACAACTGTTTCAGTAAGGTCGAGATCCGCTTCGCCGACTTAAAAAACGACGATCATTTTTCCGACCGTTATTTCGATCAGGTCAGCAGCGACCAGAGTCAGATCGAAGACCTTTCCGAAAGCAGGAAGCAGATCCGCTATAACGCAGTC
This sequence comes from uncultured Erysipelotrichaceae bacterium, assembly GCA_902795875.1. GTDB lineage: Bacteria > Bacillota_I > Bacilli_A > Erysipelotrichales > Erysipelotrichaceae > Colivicinus. Next base: position 6,759 of record CADBND010000266.1, on the reverse strand, counting down.
GTCAAGAAGATGCAGGACGCCATCGATGAAAACAGCGCAAAACTGGAAGAAGGAAAGAAACAGCTCGATGAAGCCCGTGCCCAGCTCGATGAGAAACAGCAGGAAGCCAAAGACGGCGAAAAGAAGCTGAACTCCTCCTATTCACAATTAAAGAGCGCAAAAGCCCAGCTCGATACCGCAAAACAGACTCTCGATCAGGTTGCGGGTGAATTCACTGCTGCCGAAATGCAGCTCAAGGAAGCGGACGAACAGCTGCAGGACGGCAAAAGACAGCTCGAAGACGGATACCGTTCCTTCATTCAAGCCCGCAACAAGATCAAGGAACAGGTCATTCAGGATTATCCGGACGCAGCAGAAGGAGCCGAATGGCCATCCGATGAATTCGATGTCGATGATCCAAATCTCACCCTCACGAAGTTCCCGGTCGTCTCCGACTTTACGGTCGACCTGACATCCGACGACAACTGCAAACTGGTCTCAGACTACCTGAAAGAGAATTATCCCGATGCGGCAGATGAGATCAATGTTGAAGATCTCAAAGACAAGGCCAAACTCTGGGAAAGCAAACACAAGGAATACCTCGAAGGCCGGGATAAATACCTTGGCGCATATGGCGAATACAGGAGCCAGTACCGCGTCTTCATACAGAATCTCGGACAGTACGAAGAAGGCATGGCGCAATACGAAAGCGGCATGACCGCCTATCGCAAAGGCTTTAGACAGCTTACGGAAGCCAAGAAAGAACTCGAAGAAAAAGAGAAGGAATACGCCGAAAAATACAGCGAATACGAAGATGGTGTAAAAGCCCTGGAAGAAGCCAGGAACAGGCTCAATGAGATCCCGGAAAACCGCTGGATCTTCATGAACGTCAAAGGCAATGCCTCCTACGTCTTCGCCAAGAGCCTTTCCAACAACTTCTCCGGCATCTCCGTTACCTTCTCGCTCTTATTCGTCGTGATCGGTGCCCTGGTCATCTACGCGACTGTCGGAAAAACGATCGATGAACAGCGCAAACAGGTCGGTACGACCAAGGCGCTCGGTTTCTTCAATTTCGAGATCATGTCCAAGTACCTGGTCTTCGGACTCTCCGCAACGATCATCGGCATCACAGCCGGCATCCTTCTTTCCTACTTCGTTCTCTTAAAGATAACGATGCGCTCACAGATGGATTACTTCCACATCGGCGAAGGAAAGCAGATCTTCGAACCGATGCCGGTCGTCTTAGTCTGTGCAGCAGCCATCCTGCTGACGATACTGGCCGTCTATCTGGCCTGCTCGAAAATGGTGAAACAGCCTGCCCGTATCCTGATGCAGGACGCCGCTCCTTTGACATTCGGAAGGAAAGGATCCTCTTCAAATGATGGCGGTTCGCTGTATTCCAAGCTCATATTCCGGAACATGCTGGCAGACCCCAAACGTGTCTTTGTGACGATCGTATCGATCGCGGGATCCTGTGCGCTAATCCTCATCGGACTCACGATCCTGCATTCGATCTCCTCAGCTACCGACCTGCAGTTCAATAAGATCTACCGTTACGACTATCAGATCGACTACGATGTCAGCATCAACGAGAACGTCGAAGCAGAGATCGAAACAGCATTAAAAAAGAATAACGCGCAATACATCAAGATCTATCTGAAGAACTCACCCTTCATGAGTAACGACGAACTCGATTCCGCAAGATTCTTCTGCGGCGACCTCAACGAGATCTCCGATTTCATCATGATAACCGACATCAAAGACAAGAAAGAGATGACAGAACTCTCCAACCACGGCATCTACGTCCCGATCAAAGCCAACGAGAACGGACACTTCACGGAAAACGGAAAGATCACCGTATTCGATGAAGTTATGAACTCCTACGACGCCGATGTCGCTGAACCGTTCATGCTGTATGCCGCAAGATTCTTCATCCTCTCAAGAGACTATTATCATGAGATCTACGGAAAAGATCCGGTAGACAACCAGTACCTGCTGCGTGTCGCTCCGGAAAATGCGGAACAGCTCAAAGAAGACGTCCTCAAGATAAGCGGTGTAAACAAATACCTGTCTTCTGCCAACGACAAGATCGACTTTGACAGTTTCGTATCCATCGCCAGAGGCATGGTCATACTGCTCACGGCAATGTCCTTCGCGATGGCCTACTTCATCTTGCTCAATCTGGTAAACATGTTCATAAACCAGAAGAAGCGGGAACTGACCGTCATGCGTGTCAACGGATTCACCGTGAAAGAAGTCAAAAACTATGTCGGCAGGGAACTGATCGTCACCACGATCGCCGGTATCCTCATCGGAATTCCCTTAGGCATATTCATGGCATACAGGATCATCCTGCTTCTGGAAAACATCAACTGTTTCGACAGAAGCATCTACTACCCCGGCTGCCTGATCGCCGCCGGCGTAACCGCCATCTTCTCAGCCCTGATCTCCTCCAGCGCACTTCGTAAAGTAAAAGATCTCAAACTGACCGACATCTAAATCACAAAAAGACCGGATCCTGTCACAACAGAAGATCCGGCTTTTTCTTTATCTCTTATTTCCGATATTTGATATCTTCGATATGTTTGTGTTCGATCGGAACCCAGCGATAATCCTTTTTGAAGAACGCAAAGATCATCGAGGGATACCAGCTGATGATAAATAACGGAAAAGCGAGTATTCCTTTCATTTCCCTGAACACATCATCGTCGTTATTTGAAACCGCAAACAACGCGGAAACAGAAAGGATCAGCCAATACACCGTCATGACGACCAGGATATACAAAAGGAAGGGGATCTTTTTAAAAAAGATATAGTTGGTCAGGCTCGCGATCCCTGCGATCATCGCTACAGCAGGGATCAGATTTACCAGAGACAGATCGAAACAGACGTCCGTTCCCTTTTCGATCAACATCCTTTCATATCTGCGCATGCACTGTACCATCCCAAAAGACCATCTCTTTCTCTGCAGCATCGACGTCTTCAGATCCTCAGGAAATTCATCGCAGGTCTTCGCTTTCTCACAATAGATCACTCTTTCATCTTCCAAAGCCATCAGAATCGTGTATTCGAAGTCTTCCGTGATGCTCGTACAGTCAAAACCCTTTTCTTCGATCAGTTTCTTATCCACCAGCCAGCCTGATCCGTTGAGAGAAGCCGATAATCCGCTTTGTGTCCTCGGAGCGTTGAAACCGCTGTTTTGAAAGGCATAATAGATGCGGTAACAGGAAGCTACCCAGGAAGTCTGTGCCTTTGTCCCGCAGCGTTTTCCCTGAATGATCTTCGCATCTTCTCCATAGACCTTATTTATCTGGCTCAGAAAGTCCTTGTCCGGAACATTATCCGCATCGAAAATGATATAGGCATCATAGCTTTCTTTCTTCAGCCTATTGAATGCGAAATACAAAGCGGCCGCCTTGCAGTCGATCGAAGGATCGTCCTCGATGATCTTTGCGCCAAAACTTCTGGCGACATTCTCTGTATCGTCGGTGCAGTTGTTTACGATCACATACACGTCATATAGTTCTTTGGGATAATCCTGTTTATCAAGCGCATCGAGAAGATCGTCGATGACGTTCTCCTCGTTTCTGGCAGCCGTCAGTATCGCATAACGGCGTTTCTCTTCTTTGTCGCAGGATAACTTTCTTTCTTTTTTACGCAAGAAAAAAGACAGAGAGGCAATTCCATACAGCGCTAAAAAGATATCTGCCGCTGCAGTAAGATAAATGACCAGCCTCACTAGTAACTGCCCATCTGTCCGCCATCGATCCGGATGACAGTATTGTTTATATAAGATGCTTTCTCACTGACCAGGAAAGATATCAGTTCCGCCACCTCTTCCGGCTCGCCATATCTTCCCATCAGGATCTTCTCACATTCCTGTTTCAGGAATTCCTCGTCGTATCCATCCAGTTCCTTTTCCGTCCCGATAAAACCCGGAGCGATCGCATTGACATTTACGTATGGCGCAAACTGCACTGCCAGATCATGTGTCAGGGAAAGAAGGGCTGCCTTGGAAGCATCATAGTCAAAACACATCGGATAATAAGTGTTGATCCCGTTGGTGGAAGAGATGTTTACGATCTTTCCGTGACCCTTTTCCTTCATATGAGGATAGACGCTCTTTGCGCAATTATAGGCACCGACTACATTCACATCGAGAACTCTGCGAAACTGCTTCGCATCCTTTGACCCGAACAGATCGGGCATGTCGATCGCGGCGTTGTTGATCAGGATATCGACACCTCCGAGTTCCCGGTCGATCGTTTTGATCATTTCCTCGACCGCTTCCTCATCGGAAACATCTGCCTGTAACGCCAGACAGCGGACACCGTATTCTCTTTCGATCTTTTCTTTCAGCTCATTAGCCTTTGTTTCGGAATGCAAAAAATTGATCACGATATCATGACCCTCTTGCGCCAGCTTCAATGCGGTCGCGCTGCCGATCCCGCCGGCACCGCCTGTGATCAACACGACTTTGTTCATATTGAAAAAAGAGCTTATTGACTAAGCTCTTCCTGCATACTTTCCGTCTTCGGTAGAGACCGCGATCGTTTCACCCTGTTCGATGAACTGCGGAACTCTTAATGACAGTCCAGTCTCAGTGACCGCATCCTTGGTCTGTGTACCCGGAGCACCCTTGATACCGGGGCTGGTCTCTGTGACCACCAGGTTGACGTTTGCCGGAACGGAAACAGTAAGGATCTGTCCTTCAAACATCATCAGGTTGACCGCCAGTCCGTCCACCATGAAGTACTTGTTGAAACCGACCTGTTCCTCGCTGAGCTCATAAGTCTCAAACGTTTCCATATCCATGAAGTAATAGGTATTGTCGGAAGTGTAAGAGAAGTTGACGCTCTTCTTTTCGATGTTGGCAGCCTCGAATTTCGTCGAAGCGTTGAAGTTTCTTTCCTGCGTCGCACCGGTCTTGAGGTTCTTCATCTTCGTCCTCAGGATCGCCGCACCCTTACCCGGCTTTACATGCTGAAAATCTATTACCTGCCAAGGATCACCGTCTACGATCAAAGTTAAACCTGTTTTAAAATCTCCTGATTCAATAGCCATAAATTAACCACCTTTTTAATACGCTTATTCTATCAATTTTTGACGTTTATATCAATGTGTAACTCAGAAAAGCGAAGCCTCTTTTTCCTTATGTGTCCTGATGTACCGGCTCCATTTTATATAGCCGTAGGTCGTATTGGTGAAGTAACCCAGCTTCAGTATCAGCAGCACATACTGTCCCGCCAGGACGTTGATGATTGCCTCCAGAGCAGCACAGATGTACCAGGCGATCCACTGTTCCCTTAAACGGAAGAAGATGAACAGACCGTTGGCGATCCCCACTGCGGAAGCGCAGGCATCCAGATAGATCACCCACAGTTCCAGATCCCGGTTACCGGCCAGGAAATCCGAATTGATATCCAGTCCGCTGATGAAGTATCCCACCACCAGTGTCCACACCGCGATCGCAACAATCACCAGAACTTCCTGATAGCCCTTGAGTCTTCTGACGATCGTCAGTTCGTCCTCCGCCTCATCCTTGTGTTTTGTCCAGTTGACGAAACTCAGTATATCGATCGGCAGCCAGAAGAACAGCGTCACAGCCATCGTCGCAAAACGATACATCAGTACCAGACAGATGACGATCTCCGTGATCTCGACCAGTACCGAGACCAGGAAATTATATCTTGACTGTTTGGATATCAGCAGTTCACACAGGATATTCAGGAACGTGTCCAGCAGGTACAGCAACATGATGACGATGCCGTTGACACCGTTGGCACTCTCTTCCGGAAACAGAACCGCAAAGATCGTCGCCAGCACCATGATGGACAGAAACCAGCACTTCTCATAAGTTGAAAAGAAACGGGAGAAGAATAATACGATCATCTCTGAAAGCGCCAGGATGACCAGCGCATTTCCCAGATTGAACAGCGGCATCAGCCTCTGTGCACGGTCCTGCCGCAGCGTATCAAATACTTCTTTGTCCGATGGATCCTTATGTGAAAACAGGACACTTTCGCCCTTCTCGTTTTCATATTCATAGGCCGTGATCCTGTCGGAATCGAGCTTCTCATATTCCTCATAAGGATAAGTCACGATCAGCTTCTTGTCTTCCTTCACATAAACGACATCGCAGACCGTGGAATCGGAATCGTAATCCTCATAGTCCTCATCCCGGATCAGTTCCGCCGTTCCTACATAGCGCAAAGTTCCGCTTTCCGCATTGATCTTAGAGGAACCGCTCACGAAACAATAAAGCGCCGACACCACCAATGCGGCCAGAAGAATGATCTCGATCATTCTTATTTTTTTATTCGGTTCCAGATATCTCTTCAATACATCTTTCATACTTTCTTCCAATATCCCCATATATTATAGCCGAAAGAAAAGGCTATAATGAAGTCATGAACAGAAAAACAGATGCGGACATCATAGAAGATCTTCTGAACAAAGATTACCGGATCATCGACATCCTTCCGGGAAGAGTCGATGAGAAAAACGCCGGGCGCTATTTCGCAGCCGAAAAATATTTCCTGAAAGAAGAAAACCTGAAACAGATCCGGAAAGGTTTCGCACATCTTCTCATAAAACTCAACTGCTACTTCGACATGAAGGTCTCTTTCGACAACTCCGATATCTTTCAGACAGATATCGAACCGGAACTTCTCGCATCAAAGATCATCGATCTTCCTCTCAACGGCTTCTTCAGAGTCCTTGCGGATAAGGACCATATCATGATCGATCTGGACGGCTCGGATACCTGGATGACCGTAT
>CADBND010000265.1 GCA_902795875.1 uncultured Erysipelotrichaceae bacterium | reverse complement strand
TTGGGGATGGCAGAACCCTGCGGATCATATTTTCTGATCAGACGGTCATATTCGCTGATCCTGTCTCTCAAATGATCGATAAAATCAGAAGCGCGATACATACCGTCTCGGTTGGCTTCAAGTCCATTGAATTGAAAGACAAAAGAGACCGGTTCATTCTCCATATCCAGGATAGAAATGTTTCTGAGCTGCTCCACACTGTTATAGACAAGTCTGACCCGAATGTATTCTTCCCCTTCTTTCTCCCATTTTTCGAAGACGATCTTGGAACCGATCGGTGTCTTTTTTTCTATGGCCTGTGGCAGCTGATAATCCTTGACATCCAAAGCAGACAGAACAGAACCGAGGTTGGAATCATGGCCGCAAAGAAAGGTAAAAAGTCTGCCTTCGTCATTCAGTTCCTTTTCGATCTGCTTCAATAAAGGATTGGCCACATTGACACTGACAAGAGGCGCGGTAAAAAGGACATCACAGTAGACATCCTTGATGTAAGAGATCGCCTCCCAGTCTTGACTGCTCAGCTCATAACCGAAGGCAGCTTCCTTCTCATCGCTTTCTTCGTAATACTGCAAGACTAACGCATCCGCTAAAGAGGTGGCAGTCCTGAGACTGCCTTTGACACCCGGTTCCGCATTCTCTTCCAGTATGAATTCGTTATCCCCGTCGACAAGATCTTTGATCTCTTCGCTCTTATAGGCATCCGAATCCTTAAGATCGATGACATCGCTCAACAGTGCATATTCTTCGGAAAGATCGGGAAGCAGTTCGACCATCTGCTTTTTCGCATCTTCTGCATACTTTTCATTCACAAAAGTAAGCTGAGGTGTAAAGACGGGATCCATCTTGTCGTATTCCTGTCTGGTTTCGATCGGAATATTCGCCACCGGCAGCAGACCTGCACAGAAGTATTTTGCGGTAGCGATCGTTCTTTGTTTGGCATTGCTGTAAAAGAACACTTCATCGTTTTCCGGACGGAAGTTCTCCGGAAAAAGTCCCTCATTTTCAAGCCATTTACGGAAATACTGGCCCATAGCCGTTTCCAGTAATCCGCCTCTTAAGGAAAGCTCCGAAGCATTGGACGACCACTCATACCAGGTATGCGGAGTCGCGCTGTCCAAAACAGAACCCTTTGTCGACAAAGGAGCCCGGATATTGTGCCTGGACAAGACGACGACTTCCTTTAACTGATAACCATCAGTGCTTGTTTCATCCGCTCTTAATGTGGCGCTGCCGCCGACCGTCAGTAAGACGACCATGAACAGAGTCAATAAGCTGTTTCGGAATGATCTTTTCATATGCTTTCTCCCATTCTATCTGCTCTTACAGAATAACATTAAAGTTCTTATTAAGAGCGATCTTTCTATACATCCCTTCGCAATATACAAAACGAATAAGAAGAGATCAAGGATCTCTTCTTAAGCATTCTAAGCACAGACTTGTATCGCTTATTCTTTTTCTTTTCCGTTAAAGAACAGTTTGATCACCAGCGGATACAACGCGATGAAAAAGGTGACCAGAGCCGCATTTCCCAGGAATTTGCCCAAATGCGATCCGAATTGACTTATCAGATACGGATTGAGATATTCACGGATCAGAAAGAACGGAACAAAGCCACAGACTGTCGCGATCAGGCCTTTTGTATTGAGACCGACCGGTTCAAAATTGATCCATCTTTTTTCAATATAGCGGGCGACCGGGAAAAACAGAAGCAACGCCAGATCGCCATAGCCGTCATTCATCATCTTCCGCGGATCGACGATGAGCTCACCGTTGATATACTCCATCGGATAAGGTTTATAAGTGATATAGATCAGACCCGCGATCGCAAACAGGAATTCAAACAAGAGAAGCAGGTCTTCCCTCTCAGGTTTTTCTTCAACGTATCTGAAGATTCTGGTCATTACATAAATGGAAACGATCCCCTCCAGAAGAGCGACAAGTACATCCTGAGGCGTATGAACTCCGAGATAGTTTCGTGAAAATGCGGTCACAGCCAATAAAGCGATACAGATCCAGGAGATCCATTTTTTCGATCTTTGATAGGCTTTGGCCAGACCGCCGTAGATCGGAGCAGCCGTAGCGGTATGACCGCTTGGAAAAGAATAACCGGTCGCTGTCGTAATGGAATCGCCTGCCGGCATGACCCGGGCATCCCTGATCCAGGGACGATATGCACAGACCGTCAGTTTAATGATCGCATTGACCCCGACACAAAGATAATACGATGAAAGCGCAAAAAGTCCCTTCTTCTTATCGCAGATCCAATATACAAACGCCGGTGCAAATACAAGATATGTTACCGCAAACAACGAGATCCACTCCATGAACGGCGTCAGGACGTTGTTGGTTGCTTCTCTGAATCTCTGTAACAGCAGTAGATATTCTATATCGATCATGATCATATTCCTTTCTCACACATCGGTCCCGATGTGATCCGGGATACATTTTACCATTCTTTTCTTGATCATACCTGTTGAAACAAAAAAAGAAAGATAACCACCACCCGTAAAACGGGTGGTTTTCTCTAAGCCTATAAGGCTTGTTACACTTCACTGCGTCTCAAGGCGCTGCTTGAACTT
>CADBND010000264.1 GCA_902795875.1 uncultured Erysipelotrichaceae bacterium | reverse complement strand
GGTGATCGAAAGCGGCGTGAGCTCCGTCGTCACGATCGTCGCCTCCGCATCTCTGGCCATGGAAAGGACCTGTTTGGAGATTGGCGAAGACGTGCACACCACCAGCATCGTCGCACCAAGTTCCAGACAATACTGCAGTTTGTCATCCTCGTTTCTGAGTAAGACGATACTGTCATCTTCCACATTGGATTTCAGACTCGGAAACATATGCATCTTGCCGGAAAGCTTGTGCGTACCTCTAAGCACCAGTGTGCCCTCCAGGATCTTGACGATATCATCCACCTCGATCGTAGAAATGATCGAAGCCAGTTCATCATCGGTCTTGGTCCACATATATGTCAGATCATCCAGTGTGACGATCCCTTCGAGATGTTTCTTCTTATTAACGATCGTGAGACCTCTGTTCTTGAGCTTCAGTACCTTGTCAAGAGCCTCCTTCATCGTCATCTCCTTATAAGCCGTGGAAGGCTTATCCATATCGATCTCCTTCAGGATCGCCTTGGCTGTATAGACCCGCATGGGATCTTCGAAACCGAACTTATCCAAAAGATACTCAGTCTCGGAACTGACAGAACCGATCCTGGCAGCTTCCGCATTGACGCCCTGTCTTCTCTTGAATTCCGCATAAGCGATCGCCGATACGATCGCATCCGTATCGGGATTCTTGTGACCTATCACATAGATCGGATTGTTTTTCATTGCAATGCCTCCATGATCTCATTGAAGCCGATGGGACCTTCCCTCAGCACCTTAATTTCTTCACCACTCAGATCGATGATCGTCGAAGCACTCTCACCCCGCGCATCCTCACAAAGGATGCCATCGATCTTTCCATCCATAGCTGTCAATACATCCTGCCATTTCAGAAGGGAACCATTACCGGAGATATTGGCACTTGTCACCATCAGCGGCTCCTTCAGATCCGCTATGAGTTCCAGTATGAACCGATCATCCGGTACCCTTATCCCGATCGTATCCTTATTCATCGTGACCATATCGGGAACGGTATCCTTCTTTTTCAGGATCAGAGTCAAGGCACCCGGTACGAACTTCGAAATGACCTTTTCCGCATCATCAGAAACATAAGCCATCTTCCTGATCATCTTAAGCGAATCGCACATCATAGGCAAAGGCTTGTCAAAACTGCGGTCCTTCGCCGCATAGACTTTTTTGATCGCCTCTTCATCCATGATGCAAGCCAGACCGAATACCGTATCGGTAGGAAAAGCCAGAAGACCGCCGCCCTTAAGCAGATCGATCATCTTCTTCCTGTCTGTTTTCGCGTACCTTGCTGTCTTCACACTTTCATTATACTTGACGCATCAAACAAAATCTTTCCGATTTCGCAATATAATATATTTGAAAGAAGGAAACATACCATGCAGATAAAACTGGAAGAAGTAATCGAAGCGATCGACAACACCGATGTGGAAACTTCCTTTTACTACTACATACCGGAAGAAAGGATCATCGAAAACGACGGTACGATCAAAGACAAGTACCTGATCCCGCTTCCCACGCACAAGCAGATCGACGATTACGGAACGATGAAAGCCTTCATCGAAGAAAAATGCGACGGTGAAGCAAAAGAATGGCTCGAGGAATGCATCCGCGGAGCCGGAGCCTTCCGCCGCTTCCGCAATACCCTGGAACGATTCGCCTTGAGTGACAAGTGGTACGACTATCTTGATTCCATACATGAAAACATTGCCATCGACTGGTGCGAATACTACGGGATCGAATATCTCGAAGACAAGCCCTTCGCAAAAAAGGAAGAAACTCCCAAAAAGGTTTCAGACCTTAAAGAAAAACACAATTACCGTTTCATTCACATAGAAAAGGACAACGCCTATTCCCTGGCCTACCTGGTCGTCGACTTCCGCAAGACCCTCGCCAAACTCAAAGGGATAAAAGACGATACCGACGTCGATGATGCCCTCGAGGAGATCCTCTACTACGTTAAAAAAGGATATCCCGTCTTCGCGGTATCGGACAATGGACGCTATGTGGGATATTGCGTATGCCGGATCGACGACGATACAGTCTGGCTCGAATCCATCTATGTCCGGCCTGAATGCCGGCGTAAAGGGATCGGAAAGATGCTGTTTGAGAAAGCGGAAAGCGTTGCGAAAGAATACGGAAACGAGACGTTATACCAATACATTCATCCCAATAACGACGATATGATCGCCTTCTTAAAAGGAAACGGCTATGACGTGCTCAACCTCATCGAGATACGCAAAGCCTATCCAAACGAAGAACCCAAAGAAGAATATACGATCGGACAGCACAGCTACCGATACTAGAAAAGGAGAAAGAAGATGCTGATAAGTGAAGTGATACAGAATATCAAAAGCTACTGTAAAGGATCCTGGATGGGACAGAAGATCGACGATGAAAAGACCAGAGACAAGGTGCTCTACGGAAACACCGACAGGGAATGCACCGGCATCGTCACGACCATCTACGCTTCCGTCGACGTCATAAAGAAAGCACATGAACTCGGAGCCAACCTGATCATCGCCCACGAAGCACTGTTATGGAACCATGGCGATCACAGGGAATGGCTGGAAGAATCGAAAAACAGGACCTACCTCGCCAAAAAGAAACTGATGGATGACTACGGCATCACCGTATGGCGCTTCCACGACTACATCCATTCCGGCATCCCCTGCAAGGACGGCTATGTGGACGGTATCTTCTACGGTATCGCCAAGGTGACGGGCTGGGATGATGCCATCATAAACAACTCCGACATATCCGGAGCGCTGTATCTGGAATGCGAACCCACCACCCCAAGACAAGTCGGAAAACTCCTCAAAGAAAAATGGAATCTGACCGGACTCAAATGTATCGGAAACATGGATGCCAGAGTCACCAAGATCATGATCTGCGGACATGTGAGCGAAGGGGGCGACTCCAACTCTCTGATCAGGAAAGTCGACGAAAACGACATCAACCTCCTGCTGCCGCTGGAACTGATTGACTTCACGCTGACCGAATACGTCAAGGATTCCGGACAGCTCGGATATGACAGAGCCATCCTGGCAGCCGGACATTTCAACCTTGAAGAACCCGGTATGAAATACATGGAAGAATGGATCGACGACGCCCTCAAACAACACATCGACACCACCTTCGTCCAGGCTGGCGACATGTATTCTTTTATGTAATATGACATTTTTTGGTTTATAATTATTCGTGGATGGGGTTTTAGCTCAGTTGGCAGAGCGCCTGGTTCGCAATCAGGAGGTCACGGGTTCGAATCCCGTAAGCTCCACCATGATGAAAGTGTACCGTTATCTGATGATAACGGTCTTTTTTTCAGAAAAGACCGTTATAAAAGGAAAACTTTAACATCATAAAAAACATCCAGTCAGCTAGAATGACAGTGAAAGAAGGAACAAAAAAATGAAGAAAAGGATCCTTGTAGGAAAAACGATCTCCAGACCCTTTTACGACGGGCAGAAAATCACAGATGTCATTCTGAAATACAATGTCGATGTAAAAGGTTCTTCCCTGGCGAAAGACTGCTTTGAAGTCGAAGAAAGGAATATCGTCAAAACGGTATGTGTCAGCGATCTTGAAGCAGAACTTGAAACAGAGCACAGTCAATATGTAAGACTGGTTCTTGAGTCAAAAGACAGAAATGCCTATACATCTCCCGAAAACCCGATGCCTTCCGAAGAGGAAAGAAAGGCATATAAGGGAAAAGACCGTCTCTGGTTCGTCGGAAGGAGCCGCGATCAGATCTCCTATAAGGTCACCCAGATAAAAGACCTTCTCACACAAGATGATGAGATCATCGAAAAAGGACTGTCCGTGAAGACGGCCATCGAAGAAAACAAAGAAGTCGACCGTTTCAGACAGTTCCACTACGGAAGATATGAATACAATCTTTTCATTCCCAATCATTACGATGAAAACAGAAAATACCCTCTTGTTTTATTCATTGGCGACGCCACCAGTAAGGGAGATGATTATCATGTATCTCTTGAACTGGGACTGGGACCGGTGTGCTGGCTCGACCGGGAGATACAGAAAGACGATCCCTGTTTTGCACTGGTGCCGGTTTTTCCACAGGCAGGAAAAAACGCAAACAGTTCCTATGTACAGTTTCCGATGACAGATGTCTACCATCAGATGTGCCGCGAAGTTGAAAAGTCCTATTCGATCGACCCTGACAGAATCTATACGACAGGACAGTCGATGGGATGTATGAACAGCTATGAACTGATGTTCCGCTATCCGCGTTATTTCGCGGGGGCCTTATGTGTATCCGGACATTGGGACAGATGGAAGATCGCTACCTGCGCCAAAAGAGGACAGAACATCTGGAACATCGCCTGTGAAGAAGATGGCGGAGCCGGCCCCTGCTACAAAGAAACAAGAGAGCTCCTGGATGAACAGGACATTCCCTATCTCTGGAGCGAAACAGACGGAAGCCAAGCGATAGAACAGCTGAACGCCCAATTTGAGAAGCTCGCAAAAGGAGATTTCTCTTTCAAATACACAGTCTATCAGGGAAAGTCATCCCTCAGAGAGGGGCAGGAAGATGAATGTTACAGCACGCACTATTCCGGCTGGTGGCTCACCTACCGTATCAAAGCTGTACTGAAATGGCTTCTTGACCAGAGAAGAAAGGAGATCAAAGATGTCGAATATTGACTGGAAGATACTTGATAAACAAGGCGTAAGTATCAAAGATCTTTACGAAGGTGCTTTCCTGATCAAGATGAAAGCTGAAGAACTGCTTCGTGAAGGAAAAAACGCCGATGAACTTTATGAGAGCGAATACCGCATCATATCTTCCCTTTCCCAAATGGGCGATCCATCCGCAATGATCCTTTTAGAAGAGATGCTGCAAGGAAGAAAAGTAAAAAGCCTTTCCGTAAATGATCCCACGATAAAAGCGATGGAACTCTGGCGGGAAGCAGCCGAAAAAGGTGAAGCGAGAGGATACACCAATATCGGTCTTCTATATCTTCATAAACCCATTCCCGGAGGCGGAGAAGACCACACCAATGTGGAATACGATCCCGAAAAAGCCCTCTCCTATTTCCTGAAAGCCTATGAACTGGGTGACAGTAAAGCCGGCAGGCACATCGGTATCTGTTATAAAGACGGTATCGGCACGAAAACCGATCCCGAAAAGGCATATGAATGGTTCTGTAAAGCCGCTGACAGAAATGACAGTACTGCCCGCTATCTGAAAGCAGAATGCATCTACTACGGCAAAGGCGTAGAAGAAGACAGAGAAAAAGCTCTCAAACTGATGAAAGAACTGGCTTGTCAGAGTGCCCACGACTCCCAAAAAGCTGCGCAATTTATTGAAACACACTTGATCTGATATAGAAAAAGGCTACCGCAATTTCCGGTAGCCATATTTTACGCATTACATGCTGGGTTTCCATAACCCGTAATCTCGCACAATGTGCTTTTATTTTTTTATTCGTGATGTAAGTTTGCCTGATCGTCATCTCTGACATCAAGCCTTAAGAAGCCTGTTGGTCTTTCCTCCATAGCTTTCTCCTTTTTGATCAGCTGATTACCACTCACCGCCCGCTGATCATAGGCCGATGAGGGATCAATGAATTTCTTTGAGTATCTCCTTCATATGATTCCTCCTTTAATTACCTACCCGGCACCCACCGGATCATTATCTTTTTCCTTCTCTTTACACCTTCATGGTAACAATTTCTTCTAAAAAGAAAAGACTGTTTTTCTCTGATTTTTTATGAGATAATGATTCTGTTGGGTGATCTTTGGATCATCTTTTCTTTTTTATTCAAAAGAAAAGATCCCGAAGGATTTTAACCGAGCACTGTCGCTGCGAATTCTCTGGCCTCTTTCTCCGTATCGAAGAGACCGATAAACATATAATTGGCCATCGCACCGGAAAGGGCTTCTTCTACACGGCCCTCTTCCTTGAGATGATCGCCGTACTTCTCTCTGATCTGTTCCGGAGTCAGAGTGAAAGTGAGTCCGTCACGTCTGGAAGCGAAGCAGCAGGCACCGTCACGGCTCTTGCCTCTGTCGGTATGATCGAAAGCGATCATATCCGCCCAGATCTCATAGACATCCGTACCGCTGGCATAATTCATCATTGTCGGAGCGATCCCCCCTGGAGGACGCATGTTTACTTCCAGAGCTACGATATCACCCTTCTTGCCGATATGCTGATCACGATCGAGCCGGAAGAATTCCATATGGACGAAACGGCTCTTCACGCCAAACGCCTTGACTGCCCTTCTTCCCGCATCGAGAAGATCCTCAGGAAGCTTGCTTCTTTCAAAGAAACAGGAATTCTTGTTTTCCGAGACCGTCTCCATCAGATTGGCGATCGTGACATTGCCGTTTTCCAGCAGTGCCTCTCCCTTGGAGTTGATGATCGCATCATATGTTTCCACCTCGCCATAGATGTATTCTTCCATGATGTAGGTGACGTCATATTTCGTCTCAAAGAAATGCTTCAGATCCTCTTCGTTCTTCACCTTGTGCGTATCATTGGCACCCACACCGTTATCCGGCTTGACAACGACCGGGAATCCGACTTCCTCAATGAACTTCATACAGCCCTCATAGTCATCGACGATATGATAACGGGCAACCGGGATACCTGCCTTGGTATAGTTTTCCTTCATACGGGACTTGTATTTCACGACATCCATATCCTCACTGTGGAAACCCGTCGTGATGTTGAAATCGGTACGAAGTGCCGCATCTCTTTCCAGCCAGTATTCGTTGTTCGACTCAAGATAGTCGATCTTTCCGTACTTGTAGGAAAAGAAAGCGACTGCGCGGAACACCTCGTCGTAATTCTCCAAGGAAGAAACACGATAGTATTCATTCAGCGAAGAACGAAGTTCATAAGTCAGTTCATCGTACGGGGCATCTCCGATACCTAACGTGTTGATGCCGTTCTCCTTCAGCTTATTGCTGAAATTCCAGTGGTTTGCCGGAAAATTCGGCGATATGTAGATAAAGTTCGTCATATTTCTATTCTCCTAACAGATAGGGCAGAAAGTAAGGGACCTGCTTATACCACCAGGGCCAGTCATGATTGACATCTGTTCCCCAGTAATCAACCCAGATGTTGATACCCAGTTCATGGAAACGCTGATCGAGATACTGTGTGGACCAGGGTTCTTCCCAGGCACCCAGGCCGACACATACAACAGCCTTATTGTTGTTGTAACGTTCGATGAAAGGATGATCCGCCGGCATATTCCTCATATAATCGGTGATCGAATTGTTGTATGCCACCTCGTCCATATAATCGCCGAGGAAATAAGAAGCGTGATAGATACCGCTCAAAGCCAGGCAGCGATCGAAGAGATCGGGGAAACGCAGATACAGATTCAGCGCATGCGTCGCACCCATCGAACAGCCGAATGTCATGATGCCCGGATAACCGTCCCAGCCGTTGCGGTCGTTCACGAAACCTCTGATGAAAGGTACGACCTCTCTTGTGATGTAATTGATCCATTCCTCATGATGACGCACGCGGTAATAGGGATCGCCGTATTTGTCGCTCCAGGTCTCGATATCGATCGTATCGATCGCAAACACGATACACTGACCGTCATCGATCCACGGTGCGAACGTATCGGTCAGATGGAAATTCTCGAAATCATAGAACCTTCCATCCTGACAAGGAATGAACAGGATGGGCTTCCCATGATGCCCGTACACCTTCAATGGCATCGTACGGTTCAGGTTGCTGCTGTAAAACTCGAAATAATTCGTTTCCATAAGTAGTATCCCCTTTATAAATTATAGAACAGAGTATCCATGAAAAACGGTACCTGTTTTTCCCAGCTTTCTTCGTTGTGTCTTCCATCGGGAACGATCCTTGTTTCCAGCAAGACCTTCTTCTTGATCAAAGCTGCAGAAGAATCCGCAAAGACCTCCCGTGAATTGGAATAAGTGATCTCCCTTTCTCCGTAATCCATATACAGTACTGTATTGCGACGGAAATGTGTCTTATCGATCATGTCGTACACCTTTTCCGGCGCAAACACCAGCGAAGGAGACAACGCCGCACCGCGGGAGAAGATCTTCCCATAGCGGCAGATCGCATACAGCGTCATGAGACCGCCCATCGAAGAACCCGCAATGAACGTGTATTCCCGACCCGGAAGGCTCGGATAATTGTCATCGATATAAGGCTTGAGTTCCTTCGTATAGAAATCCATCGTGATCTTTCCTCTTCCCTTGATCGAACCGAACCAAGGATCAGAGAAATCGAAAGGAGAATACTCCGAAAGACGTCCTCCGACCTTATCCTTCTCGTCATGATGGTTGCATTCGACACCTACCACCATCAAAGGTGTTTCCGATTCCTCCAGATATTTCAGAAGCCCCCAGCTCTTTCCGTAACTCGCTTCCTCATCATCGAAAAGATTCTGACCGTCAAACATATACAAGACCGGAAAAGCACCGTCAAAATCGGGCGTATAGACATAGACCTTCCTGTTTTCATCCCCGGTCAGCTTCGGGATCTGTGTTTCAAAAATATCCAGCATTAGAAACTCCTTTTTTGATCTTGAAATTATTTTATACTATTTGACACCCCATGGGGATGAAAAAGTTTGTCACGGGAAACGTGATACTTTTTTCAGAGGACTCCCCGGATGTGACCGTTTTTCTCCTTCAGTCTTCCTCTGGCTGTTTCAACATCGCAATCCGTCAGGATCATGACGATCGCTGTCTTGCATTCGTTGTCACAGAGTTTCAGTACCTCATCCGCCCTATCGTGGTCGCAATCCGTCGCCTCCATGACGATGCGCCGGCAGCGTTCCACCAGCTTCTCATTGGTCGCCTTGACATCCACCATCAGATCGCCATAGACCTTGCCGGCCTTGACCATCGTGACCGTAGAGATCATATTCAGAACGATCTTCTGACAAGTCCCGGCCTTCATCCTGGTCGAACCCGAAACGATCTCCGGACCTGCACTCAGTTCGATCGGACAGGCACAGTGCTTCGCCACCTCCGTATTGAAATTGCAGCACAGACATCCGGTATCACAGCCAAGCGAGCGGGCATAGTCCAAGCCCCCGATCACATAAGGCGTGCGACCGCTGGCAGCGATCCCGATCACCATATCCTTCTCATTCAGTGAGATCGAATCAAGATCTTCTCTTGCCAGCTCCTTGGAATCTTCCGCTCCTTCCACCGCCTTGACGAAAGCACCTTCACCGCCGGCGATCAGGCCGATAAAACGGTCACAGTTGTAAGTCGGGATGACCTCCACCGCATCCATCAGACCCAGTCTGCCGGAAGTACCCGCACCGATATAGATGATGCGGCCGCCCCTTTCATAGGCAGCGATACAGTGTTCGATCACCTTTTCGATCTGCGGCAGAGCTTCCTTTATAGCCGCAACGACATTCAGATCCTCTTCATTCATCAGCTTCAGGATCTCCGAAATACTCATCCGGTCGAGATCCCTGCTCCGTAAGTTCCTGCCCTCCGTGGAAAGTCCCTTCAGATCGACACTCATTATTTATCCTCCCTGAACAGTTTCCCATCGATATAGGTCGCCACATTGTTGAAACGATCATCAAACACAGCGATATCCGCCTTATAGTTCTCCCTGATCAGGCCTCTGTCATTGATCCCCAGCATACGCATCGGATTGACCGTGACCGCATTCATTGCGCTGACTATATCGATACCCGCCTCATGGATCGCATAATCGAGGATATGATTCAGTTTATGGCAAGAACCTGCCAGCGTATTCGTACCGGTGATATAAGCGACGCCCTCTTCCGTGACCGTCGTCGTCCTGCCCTTTTCCTCCAGTTCATAGACACCGGGCTTGAGACCCTTGATATTGACCGAATCGGTTATCAGGATCAACTTGTCCTTGCCCTTGGTCTTGGCCAGGATGTTGGCTGCATACTTATTCACATGGATACCGTCACAGATACATTCCGCATAACATTCATCGAAATACATCGCAGCACCGACGACTCCCGGTTCACGGTGATGCAGTCCCTTCATGCCGTTATAGGTATGCGTAAAACTGCTTGCGCCATGTTTTATTGCTTCTGCACAGATCTCAAAAGTTGCACCGGTATGACCCAGAGCCACCTTCATCCCCTTGGAAACACAATAGTCGATAACGGAATAGTTTCCCTTTAACATCTCCGGTGCGATCATCACATAAAGCAGATGACCGTTGCAGGCTTCATTGAACTCATCGATGACCTTCTTTGTCGGAATGATCTGGAAATCAAGGCTCTGTGCACCTCTTTCCTTCCCCGAACAGATGAAAGGACCTTCTTCATAGACACCCAGGATATGTGCTCCCTTTCCCTTGTTTTCATCGATATATGCACCGATATTCTTCAAAGCCTTTAAAAGACCCTCCTTGGGATAAGACGAGATCGACGCCAGCGTAGCCGTCACTCCTTCGCTGGGCAGATAATCGCTCCACTCCTTCAGCCATTTCTTCGTCGCATCATTGGCTTCATGTCCCCCATAACCATGATTGTGGACATCGCAAAGACCGGGCATGATGATCCGATCGCCATAATCCTTATTGGCCCTGAATAAGCCATAGGGATAGACTGCCGTGATCGTATCCCCCTTGATCTCGATCTGTTTCGGCTGCAGTTTCTCCTCGTAATAGACACGCTTGCTTTGAATGATCATAGTGACCTCCCTTTCAGTATCCGGCCTCTTCAGTGATCCGGAGTATATTTTCGGAAGCTTCTTCGGACATGACATCGGAAATCTTCTTCCTCTGCTCCACCAAAGAAGCGAAATGTTTCAGTTCATAATAGAAGTCGGAAACAAGATCTATATTCTTGACCTGCATACCGGTTCCGGTATCGTATACGATGACTCCCTGTTTCCAGAAATTGTCTACCTCGATGTAACCGTGGCTGCCCTCGATCCGCAAGGAATTGCCTCCATCCATTGAATTGGAAACATGGGCTTCTCCTCTTATCCCGCCATAATCCAGGATCGCGTGTGCCGTAGACTCCGCTCTTTCCTCAGTTCGATCAGTATCCAGCGCCACTAAAGCAGGACGGATGTCCATTATGTAGTTCATCGTCCCGACGCAATACGAACCCAGATCCTTGAAAGCTCCTCCGGAATGAAGGTCATTGATCCAATGATCCTCACTATGGGAACCGTTGCGCATGAAGGAAGCCGTGATCTTCTTCACATCGCCGATCTCTTTCTCCTTCGCCATCCTCTTGACCTCCTTGATCGAAGGTAAGAACACGGACTTCAACGCTTCCATCAGAAGGACATCGTTTTCCCTTGCCAGAGCAAAAGCCTCCTTATTCTCATTCAGATCAAACAGCATCGGCTTTTCACACATGACAGCCTTATGATGTTCGATACATCTTTTGATCATCTCAAAATGCCCGGGATTGTACAGACACAGATAGACCGCATCGACATCCCCGTTCAGAAAATGATCGTAATCACCATATTCCCGGCATCCGTATCGCTGACTGTAAGTCCTCGCCTTCATCATGTCCTTCGAAGCGAAACCCACAAGATCGATCTCCTCCACCTGCAGACAGCCCTTCGCCACCCGATTCGCGATCGTCCCGCAGCCAAATATCGCCAGCTTCATCTTTTCTCCTCTTTTCTTAAAGAATAGTATTCAGTATATTTTCCAAACGCCGAAGGGATCGCCAGATCCTGTAATTCCAGCCTGTCCACAAGTACATCCTTATCCGCTGCAGGGATCGGCCAGTCTCCGACTATGACCTCATAGGCACACATCCGCCATTCGATATGCGAGAACAGATGTCTGGAATCGGGAAGCCTTTTTATGTGTATCGGCTCATAGCCCATCTCCTTC
>CADBND010000263.1 GCA_902795875.1 uncultured Erysipelotrichaceae bacterium | reverse complement strand
TGATCAAGGGATTCAGCAATTCTTTTTCAGGAAATCAAGTTCCAGTGAAATGGACCTCCTGTTGTTTTCTCCTTCAAAACCATGACCCCCTCCCTTCATGACATAGAAAGAAGCATCCTCAAACTTATTCAGAACATCCAGAGTACCCTGAATATCGACGATGTCATCCGCATCTCCATGCAAGATCAGCGTCTTCCCTTTGAATTTCGGGATCTGCGCATAAATGTCAGTCTTCACCAGATCTCGTAAATAGAGATCGGACACTGTCGAATTCAACATCGTGATCCGCTTCGGAAAATACGTTCCGTTTTTACTTTCCTCCATAGCCTTTTCCTGCAACATGAAAGCAGGATACAGAAGGATCGGGCCTCTTATGTCATCCGGTCTTTCTCCCGCTACATACATGGAAACATAGCCTCCCTGCGAACGCCCGTGTAAAAAGATCCTTTCCCTGTCGATCACCTCTTCTTCAGAAAGTCCATCGATGACGGTCTCAAGATCCCTCGCTTCGGTCAATACCGACATCTCCAGCATCGTCCCATCGGAAAGGATATCGTTTCCTCCGCCGATGAAATCATAAAGATAAGCAGCGATCCCGTTTTCCGCAAACACCTTCGCCCGGTCGATGCAACGTGTCCGGTTACCTCCGAAACCGTGAGAGATGATGACCAGCGGCAGCTTCTTTCCTTCCGGAAGATAGAGCTCTCCGTCGATCTTTTTCCCTTCTCTGTAAAAATCCTTTTCTACGATCTGATATTTCATTTTCTTTCTTCTTCCAAGAAAATCATAACACCTGGGGTACAATGAAAGCAGAGGTTTTGTTATGAACAGATATTATCACGAGAAATACGATGTCATCGTCATCGGTGGTGCCCTGGCCGGACTCGCCTCCGCTTTGACTCTGGCAAAGAAAGGAAAGGACGTCCTTGTCCTGGAACAGCACAACCTTCCCGGCGGCGTCGCAACATCCTTCGTCCGCGGCGGCGTCGAGATCGAAGGCACCTTGCATGAGATGATGTCGATCGGACCTAAGGAATGTCCCTTAAAGATCCGCAACTTCTTCGATGAGATGGGAGTGGACATCGAATGGCTCAGAGTTCCCGATGCCTACCGCTTCGTCGACGGAAAAAACGGCACCAACGTCCTGGTTCACGCCGGAACGCACGGTGATTTTGAGACTCCCGCAAAAGAGATCGCGCAAGCCTGCGGGGATAGCGATGGAAAACTGTACGAAAAGATCCTCGCATTATTGAATCTGTGTCACCGGGTATACGATTCGGTAAACATCCTCTCAATCACCCACATGTCCAAGCCGATGATGCTTCTGAAACATCCGGACTTCGTCAAAACGGCCGGCTATTCCGCCAAAGAAGTCATCGATACTTTCGATCTTCCGAAAAAAGCCGTCGACATCCTCTCCGCCTACTGGATCTACGTCGGTGACAGTCTTGACCAGCTTCCCTTCACCATCTGGGCGGTCCTGATGGCCGATTACCTTGGCTACGGATCCTATGTTCCCGCACGCTTCTCCTATGAGATGGCACTCAAGATGGCGGAACGGGCAACAGAGATGGGCTGCCAGATCGAATTCGGACAGCGTGTCGACAAGATCTTAGTCAAGGACGGACATGTACGTGGTGTCCGCTTAGAAAACGGCGAAGAGATCAAAGCCGACTACGTGGTCTGTTCTGCCTATCCCGATAAAGCCTACACATCGATGATCGAACCCTTATCTGAAGTACCGCAGGGAGCCATCAAGTTCGTCAACGCCAAGACCATCGGCCTGACCTGTTTCTCCGTAGTCATGTTGCTGGACAGGGATCCGGAAGAGCTTGGTATCAAAGACTATTCGACCTTCTACGCTGCTGAAGGCATGGATATGAAGGCGATCTTTGACGAATGCGGCACAAGCGGACCCTACAACTACATCACTTCCATCTGTACCAATCTCGCCAATCCGAACGCTTCCCCGAAAGGCACCTGTATCTATTCGATCACTGCCCTTCCCAAACCGGAAGGCTGGTTCGGTGTGACGGAAGAAAATTACGAAGAACTCAAATACAAGAACGCGAAACACTTCATCGATACGGAAT
>CADBND010000262.1 GCA_902795875.1 uncultured Erysipelotrichaceae bacterium | reverse complement strand
GAAGTGGTCTACGCAGAGCCGCGAAGCTGCTCCTTGGTATCAACATGAGGAAATCGGCTATAACTACCGGATGAGTAATATTGTGGCTGGAATTGTCCGAGGACAGCTTCCGTATCTGGATGAGCACATTCAGAGGAAGGCGGAGATCTATCGGAGATACAAGGAAGGATTCAAGGGTCTTCCGGTCCATATGAATCCCTATGATGAAGAAAGATCTGTTCCGAACTTCTGGCTTTCCTGCCTGATCATCGATGA
This sequence comes from uncultured Erysipelotrichaceae bacterium, assembly GCA_902795875.1. Taxonomy (GTDB): domain Bacteria; phylum Bacillota_I; class Bacilli_A; order Erysipelotrichales; family Erysipelotrichaceae; genus Colivicinus. Next base: position 2,686 of record CADBND010000262.1, on the reverse strand, counting down.
GGATGCCATGTGCAAACAAGTCAGGGACGATCATAAAGCTCTCTATATCCATGAAAAGGGCAAGTCCTGTCCGACAGAGATCCTGGAAAAACTGGCAGAATGCAACATGGAAGGCCGTCCGATTTGGAAGCCGATGCATGCCCAGCCGATCTACAGAAGCAATAAGTTTGTCACGGCCAAAGGAAATGGCAGAGGCCAGTCCAATGCCTATATCGATTTAGGCAAGGCTGTGGATGTCGGCATGGATATCTTCAACAGAGGTCTGTGTCTGCCTACGGATATCAAGATGACTCCTGAAGAACAGGATATGGTCATCGAGGTGATCCGTGAGTGTTTTGAATAAAGATGTATAAGAATTTCTTTAAAAGAGTATTTGATTTCTTTCTATCCTTAGCGGCGCTGATCGTATTAGCGCCTGTTTTTCTTGTTTTGATCATTCTCGGCTGGAAATACATGAAAGGAAATCCCTTCTTCACACAGGACAGACCGGGAAAAGATGAGAAGATCTTCAAACTGATCAAATTCAGAAGCATGAGCGAAGAGAAAGACAAGGATGGCAATTATCTTCCGGATGAGATCCGTCTCAACAGCTACGGAAAGAAATTGAGGGGTTCCTCTCTGGATGAACTTCCGGAGCTGATCAATATCCTGAAAGGGGATATGGCGATCGTCGGTCCCAGACCCTTGCTGGTCCAGTATCTTCCTTTGTATAACGAAGAACAAAAGCATCGGCACGACGTCCGTCCCGGTCTGACTGGTCTGGCTCAGGTCAACGGAAGGAATCTGCTTTCCTGGGCGGATAAATTCAAATACGATATCGAATACGTAAACAATATCACCATGATCGGCGATATCAAGATCATCCTAAGGACAGTGAAGAACGTTTTGACCCATGAAGGGATCAACGGAGAAGGCTCTTCGACAGTTGAATATTTCAATGGACACAATTAAATGAAAATACTGATCCTGACAAATCACGACCTCGGTCTGTATAAATTCAGAAGAGAATTACTGGAGACCTTATTGAAAGACAATGAGGTCTTTGTGTCATTGCCCAAAGGGATCTTTACCGATAGGATCATCGAAATGGGTTGCCACTATATCGAGACTTCTTTTGAAAGAAAAGGGAAGAATCCCTTTAAAGATCTCGAATTATTGAGTTTTTATAAGAAGACGATCAAGGAAATACATCCGGATGTAGTTTTGACCTACACCATCAAGCCGAACGTCTACGGTGGTCTTGCCTGCCAGCAATTGAAAGTACCCTATATCGCCAATGTGACTGGTCTGGGTTCTGCCATTGAGAATGGCGGTCTTCTGCAGTTTATTTCCCTGAATCTGTATAAACTGGGTTTAAAGAAAGCAGACATGGTCTTCTTTCAGAATGGTGCCAACCGCGATTTTATGATCGAAAAAGGTGCAGTCGGGAAGAATTACGATATGCTTCCCGGTTCAGGTGTCAATCTGTCTCAATATGAAGTCAGTGCGTTTCCCTCTGATGAAACGATCGATTTTACATATGTGGGGCGTCTGATGAAAGAGAAAGGCTTTGAACTGTATGCAAAGGCAGCAGAAGTTATCAAAGCTGAGTATCCGCAGACCCGCTTCCATGTATGTGGACCGGATGAGGACAATTACAAGGATCTTGTGAAAGAACTGTCCGATAAAGGCGTTCTTGTCTATGAAGGCTATGTAGACGATATGAAGGAAGTTTACAAGAGGGTACAGTGTACGATCCATCCTTCTTATTATCCGGAAGGCATGTCCAATGTCCTTTTGGAATCGTTGGCATGCGCAAGACCGATCATCACGACCGATCGCCCCGGATGCGGAGAGATCGTCGATGACGGAATCAATGGTTTTGTGGTGAAACAGAACGATCTGATCGATCTGATCGAAAAGATCAAAAAGTATCTTTCTTTATCCAATGAAGAGAGAAAACAGTTGGGACTTAACGGAAGAAAGAAAGTCGAACAGGAGTTTGACAGAAATATCGTCATCGGAAAGTATCTTGATGCGATCGAAAGGGTGACGAAGAAATGACAGACAGACCTGTAAAAGTATTGGAAATGATCGCAAGTCTCAATTACGGCGGTTCGCAGGCGATGATCGTGAATCTTTGTCGTGCAATGGACAAAAATAAGGTCCAGTGCGATTTTATCGTCGATCATCCGGAGCTTATGGGCATGAAGGAGATCGTGGAATCACTGGGCTGCAAGATCTATGTCATGCCGACATTCCGGGGAACGAATCTGAAAGAGGTCAAGGAAGCCTGGAACCGTTTTTTTGAGGAACATCCCGATTATCAGATCTTGCATTCCCATTCAAGAAGTTATGCGTCGATCTATCTTCCGATCGCAAAGAAACACGGATTGAAAACGATCATCCATTCGCACAACACATCCAACGGCAAGGGTTTCACAGCTTTTGTCAAGAATATGCTGCAGTATCCCTTAAGATACCGGTCGGATTATTTTATCGGCTGTTCGAAAGAAGCAGGGGAATGGCTTTTCGGAGACAAAGTCGTCAATGGAGACCGTTTCTATGTGCTCAACAACGCGATCGATACCGACCGTTTCCTGTTTGATGAAGACACGAGAATGAAGTATCGTAAACAGTTCGGGATCAAAGACGAGAAAGTCTTCATTCAGGTCGGCAGGATGTCAGAGCAGAAAAACCACCTTTT
>CADBND010000261.1 GCA_902795875.1 uncultured Erysipelotrichaceae bacterium | reverse complement strand
CTCCTGCCGATGTAAGGAAGGCAAAGGAATCGGTGAAGAAACCGATGCCGCCGCAGGCGAAAAGACCGCTGCCGCCAAGCCTTCCATAAGCTTTGTTTCCATCTGCGTATTCGATGTCGTTGAGGATGGATATACCCGCGACGATGTATTCAGGTCTCATGGGATGCGTCTCATCTTTCCGTCTATGTATGCGTACATATTCTCGTATTTGATGCCAAGAGTCCCATCCATCTTGCATATGTGGGGTTCGAAGGTGATGGGCTTGTCATAGGCGACGATATTGATATGCGTGTCTTTGTCGATGGTGACTCTGTCGCCGGGATCGTTTTCGATCGTATGTCCGAAGTTGCCGTGATAGTCCAGATTGCGGTAGCCTCTGCTTAGGAGAAAACTGTTTATCGTTTCGTGCAGGTCTGAGAATGTCATATCTTTGTTTACGGAATCGATGAACAGTTTGTGGAGCTCGTGTTCGAGTTTCATGCCTTCCACGATCTCTTCATTTTCGGATGTTTCCCAGTCGATGATCTTTCCTTTTTCCATGACAAAGGAGCGTGCCATATCGCCCCAGCCGTTTTTGATCATCGGAGCGACGTCGATCGTGATCAGATCGTTTTCTTCCACTTTCATCCCTTCAAAAAGAAGTGCAGGATCTTCGCGTCCCGAGTAGGCAGTATGTTTGCCAAACAGGATCAGCGCCGGATCGTTGTGGATCCACCACCCTTCAGATCCCAGTTTCGTCATGTATCTTGCGCATTCCTCGTGGATCTCTTCTCTGCTCAGACCGGGCCTGAGATATGTTTTCATATGTTTCAGACAGGCGATGGCGATCTCTTGCGCATCGAGTATGTTTCCGATCTGTACTGCAGTATCTTTATAATGATCGATCAGTATTTTCTTTTCCATAATTGGATTGTACCAAAGAAATGGTGTGCTATCTATAGCGGTACAAAAAGAAGGATCCTATTGATACAGCAAAAGAAAGAAACATAGAATCAAATATCGCAAGGAGACGTAATGAAATACTTTATGGAAGACAGACATCATCATCACTATTCTGGCCGGGCTCTTTGCGTGGAATTTTTGGGTTGATCATCGATTCGACATTTTATGCATAAGAGTCCGGTGAACCAACGAGTGCCTTGGATCCCTTACTGACGGGGGAGGTGCTGAAGGTGATAAGACAGCTTGCGGAAAGGAATATGACGATGATCGTCGTAAGCCATGAGATCGCTTTTGCCAGGCAGGTGTCGGACAAGGTGATCTTCATGGATGAAGGAAGGATCGTGGAAAGCGGAACGGCGAAAGAAGTGATCAATGATCCACAGAATGAAAGAACGAAAAGGTTTTTTCAGGGATAACGTTCTGATGAAGAAAAAACGGCATGGAGCTTTCCATGCCGCTTGAATGAGAATGTTTTCTTATTCGAGGGTATCCGAGATCTCTTTGATCGTGCTTTGGCCGATCAGAGCTTCGGCATCCATGTCGTCTGTCTCATCCCAGTGTTCTTCAAAGGTGACGTAGTAATCGAAGCCGTTCTTCTGAAGGAAGAATTTCGCATTCTCGCCGTTCAGGTTCCAGCCGAAGCACTCGTAACCCATATCCAGCAGTTCCTGGCCTTTCTTTCCGATCAGGGAAGAGATCTGTTCGTCAGTGAGTTTTGAGTTGTTTCTGGGTTCCTTGCTGGCGATGGGCAGATCGTTCAGGATCTCTGCGTATTGCTCGTCCTTGTCTTCTGCGAAGAAGTCGATGGCGTTGAGTTTCTCGTAGAGTTCCGGTGTCAGATCGGCTTCGCAGACATAATCGTCGGTGACGACCTGGATATGGTTTTCCGTGATGGAATAGGAATAGTAGTTTCCGTCGACGCCGGCACGGATGGCGTCGCCCATCGTGTTCAATTCAACGGCGGGCGTTTCCGGCTGTGCCGGAGTAGGTTGTGCCGGAGCGGCACAGGCAGATAATATCAGAATGCACAGTACAGCGCATAATAATGTCAATAATTTT
>CADBND010000260.1 GCA_902795875.1 uncultured Erysipelotrichaceae bacterium | reverse complement strand
GCCGGTGTCATCCTGCACGATCTTGGAAAGATTGAAGAGCTCTCTTCCCCGGTTGTAACGGAATATACAAAGGAAGGGAAGCTCCTTGGACACATTTCCATCATGGATGCCAGACTCTTGCAGATCGGCAATGAACTCGATCTTGCGGACAGCGAGGAACTGCTTCTGTTAAGGCATATGGTCCTGTCACATCACGGACAGCTTGAATTTGGGTCGCCGGTGAGACCGGAGACGATGGAAGCAGAGATCCTCAATCTGATCGACAATATCGATGCCAGGATCAATACGATCGAAAAGGCTCTTGCGGATGTGAAAGAAGGGGAGTTCACACAGAAACTCTTCTCCTTGGAAAACAGAGTATTCTATAAGCATAAATGATTGAAAAAAGGCTTGAAATAAGCCTTTTTAATATAATATAATATTAAAGCTGTGGAAGAAGAGCAACTCTTCAATACAACCACGGGCCAAAGGAGGAAATTATGGCAAAAAAAGTTGCAAAAGTTTGTAAGTTAAACTTCATGGCCGGCCAGGCTAAACCGGGTCCGGCACTTGCGTCAGCAGGAATCAACATGCCTCAGTTCTGCACTCAGTTCAATGATCAGACAAAAGACAGAATGGGCGATATCGTTCCTGTCATCATCACGGCTTACGAAGACAAATCATTCGACTTCGTATTAAAGACGACTCCGGCCGCTTTCCTGTTAAAGAAGGCAGCAGGTGTTGCGAAGGCTTCCGGAACACCTAACTCGGTAAAAGCCGGTAAGATCACGACTGCACAGCTCAGAGAGATCGCAGAATACAAGATGCCTGATCTCAACGCTAATGATGCTGAAGCAGCAATGAAGATCATCGCCGGTACGGCAAAGAATATGGGAATCGAGGTAGTAGACTAATGAGACGTTCCAAGAATTATAACAATGCCAAAGCCTTGATCGATGGCAACAAGAAATATTCACCGTTAGAAGCATGTGAACTTGCTAAAAAGACCACCACGGTCAAATACGACGCAACGATCAGAGTTTCTTTCAAGCTCAATGTCGACCCGCGTCAGGCAGATCAGCAGATCCGTGGCGCGATCGTTCTTCCGAACGGTACAGGCAGATCCCAGAAGGTCCTGGTCGTTACCCAGGGTGCCAACATGGAAGTTGCCAAGAATGCCGGTGCTGACTATGTCGGTGATAAGGAGATCCTCGATAAGATCAAGGGCGGCTGGTTCGATTACGATGTCATCGTCGCTACTCCGGATATGATGGGTGAACTTGGTAAATTAGGTAAGATTTTAGGTCCGAAAGGCCTGATGCCGAACCCTAAGACGGGTACTGTCACACAGAATATCGCGAATGCGGTCGAAGAGATCAAGAAAGGTAAGGTCACTTACCGTGTCGATAAGGAAGGCAATATCAACTGCCTGATCGGCAAGTCTTCATTCGATACCGAAAAGCTCGCAGAGAACTTCGATACGATCCTCAATGTCATCGTCAAAGCAAGACCTGCAGCTGTAAAGGGTACCTATATTCAGGGATGCACACTCTCAAGCAATATGGGTCCTGGCATCAAGGTAGATACTACTTTATAGTAAAGTTAAGAGGTTTCGGCCTCTTTTCTTTTTTCTTATGTTATAATTTATGAGTACGTAAAGAAGAGCAGTAGCTGCGTATTCTGTGAAAGAGAATGGTCTGATCGGTGGAAGGACCTGACAGATAAACAGTGAATTCACTTCTTAGTTGGACCAATACTCCACGTTTCATCCGCGTTAAGGAAAAAGAGGTAAAAATAAGGTGGTACCGCGCACTGCGCCCTTGGCTCCACCTTTTTATTTTAGGAGGATTTTAAATGTTAGACCTGGAAGCGTTGAAAAGCGAAGCGTTGAAAGCGATCAATGAAGCCGACAGCAAGACTCTTGAAGAACTGAGGATCCGCTATCTTTCCAAAAAAGGAGAGATCCAGAGCCTTATGGCTATGATGAGAGATCTCACACCGGAAGAAAAGCCAAAGTTTGGCCAGAGAGTCAATGAACTTAAGAATGCCGTATCCAAGGCGATCGACGACAAAAAAGCGGAACTCGAAGAGACACTGTTAAACGCTAGACTTCTTTCCGAAAAAGTCGATATCACACTGGATGCTTATAATCCCAGACAAGGGACTCTTCATCCTTTGACCCTTGTACAAAAGGAGATCGAGGATATCTTTATCGGCATGGGCTATAATGTGGCCGAAGGTCCGGAACTGGAATCCGATCTCTACAATTTTACGAAAGCCAATACGCCGGAAGGCCATCCTGCCAGAGACATGCAGGATACCTTCTATGTCGATCCGACGCATCTTTTAAGGTCTCAGACTACCGCGATACAAATGAGAGTTCTTGAGGAACAGGCTCATGATCTGCCGATCAAAGTCATCTGCCCGGGCAAGGTATATCGCCGTGATGATGATGATGCGACCCATTCCCATCAGTTCATGCAGTGTGAAGGCCTGGTCATAGGCGAAAATATCACAGTCGCCGATCTGAAGGGCACTTTGGAACTGATGATCCGCGAGATGTTCTCTAAAGACGCAAAGATCCGTTTCCGTCCTTCCTATTTCCCGTTCACAGAACCTTCTTTTGAAGTTGATATGACTTGTCATATCTGCCACGGAAAGGGCTGTCCTACCTGCAAGGGGACCGGTTGGATCGAAATACTGGGTTCCGGTATGGTACATCCAAACGTTCTGGAAATGGCCGGTATCGATTCAAAGAAGTTTACCGGTTTCGCCTTTGGCGTGGGACTTGAAAGAGTGGCGATGCTGAAATATGGCATTACCGACATCCGTGATCTGTATACCAACGACATCCGTTTCTTAGACGGATTCAAGAGATAGGAGGAAATAGACCATGAAATTGAGTTTAAACTGGTTAAGTGATTTTATTGACCTGAATGGTCTGAGCACTGAACAGATCGTCGACCAGATGGTCAAGTGCGGTTTCGAAGTAGAATCCATCGAGAAAATGTCTGAAGGAACAAATCTCGTAGTAGGAAAAGTCCTTGAATGCAAGGAT
>CADBND010000259.1 GCA_902795875.1 uncultured Erysipelotrichaceae bacterium | reverse complement strand
TGTAATGAGCACCCTGGATGTAACCGATGAGGAAGTCATCGATAGCAGTGATCATACCACCACCAACGAAACCGATCGTCTTATCTGGGTTAGCAAGCGGCAGATCGGATTCAGTCATCAATGCACCTAAAGCACCTGCTGCGAAAGCCAGTGTGTTCTGTTTGCAGAGGTAAGAAGAGACATTGTTCTTGATCTCAGGATAAGAATCGAAATCGATCGTGCAGTCGAAGACCATGAACTTGATGTCAGGGAAGTCCTGAGCAGCCTGTTCAACATACTCTTCGATTGACCAGTAACCGGTAACGACTACATCGTATTTGCCGGAAGAGCACAGCTCAGCCAGAGAAGATGCAGTGTGCGTATCATCATAGTTCAATTCGAACGTATCGACAGTAGAACCTGTTTCTTCACAGAATTTCTGAATACCTTCGTAAACGAGGTCTTCACAGGATAAGCTACCTAAAGTCTGAGAAACGAACTGAAGGATACGAAGAGGCTTGCCGGTAAGATCCGTGCTTTCTCCCTCGGGCTCCGGTGCAGGTGCAGGCTCATTGCCGCCACCATTGTTGGCACAGCCGACCAGAGAGAAGATCATCAAAACTGCAAGCAAGATAGATAAAAGTTTTTTCATGATTCTCCTTTTTCGACAGCGAAATATCTCTTGTCACGACATCTCCCGTCATTTTCCTTTCTTAATAAATAACTCCTCAGCCTATGTTAGCGCTTACAGAAGGGGTCAAAAAAATATATTCACTTTCCTGTCCCGATGATGACAAGTTTCATCGAAACATTCGAGCTGACCGCCATCTACACGGTCATTATTTTCTGTCCATCCTGCAGGACCCGGAGTGAGATCCTGCCGATCATACTTCTGTTGATTTCATTTTATCATATATTTTTCACATAAGCCTACGTAAAGATAAACTTGTTATAATTTAGATATGATCTTATTGACCGGTGCACCCAATACAGGAAAATCGACAGCCATATCCACCCTCATCACTCTTTTAGGAAGAAAACGATGCAAAGGATTCTACACCAGCGAGATCCTGGAAGGAAATAAAAGGGTCGGTTTTATGACGCACACCCTGTCGGGAAAAGACTTCATCTTTGCCCACATCGATCTACCCAAGACCTATGCCATAGAAGAATTCGGTGTCGACATCGGCACCTTCGAAAAGATGATCATCCCTGAACTTCGTTCTTATGATGCACCTTTTCTGATCATCGACGAGATCGGACCGATGCAGCTATATTCCAAAGCCTTCCGCTCCTATCTTGAAGAACTGTCCGCATCCGATAAAAAAGTCATAGCCACCATATGCAAGGAAGACAATGAATTCACGGCACATCTCAAAGAAGAAAACAGAGACACCCTCTATGAGCTCAATGAAGAAAACCGGGATCAAATGCCCTTCCTTCTGGCAGAAGCTGTAAATAAGGACGATGAAGAATATCTTTCCAAATTAGCCCTTTCCGAAAAGTATCACAAAGAACCGGAACGCTTCATGTATCAGGGCGATCACATCATCATGCGCTCGACCCACGATATCCGCATGATCGACAGGACGGACGGAAACTATTCCTGTACCTGCGACTACTATCAGAAGACCGGGACCTGTTCCCACATCATGGCCGTGATCAGAAACGCCACATTCTGGAAATATGAAAAAATATCCTGAAAAGGATATTTTTAAATGTGTCTTCTCAAAGTATCTTCGACCAGATCCCAGAATTCCTTCAACCTGATCTTCATACCGATCGTCGCATTCTTCTCCAGACCCGAACGGCCATAGATGTCGCACACCGTACGGCCATAGCTGGGACCTTTTGAAAGATCGATCTGTACATAGGCATCTACTGTCTCATAAAGATCAGGAGCCACCAGGTAAGTCACTGCTGTCACATCATGTACCGGACCGGCACTTAAACCGTTCACCGCTTGCGAATGCAGAGTGAAACTCATGATATCCGCAAACAGTTTCCCTGCCTTATTTCCGATATTTCTCATTCTCTCAATGACACTTTCATCCGCCAAAGCCGTGTTGGTCAGATCCAAAGGCATCATTGTGATCTTCACACCGGAAGAAAAAACGATATGCGCCGCTTCCGGATCGACATAGATATTGAACTCCGCACTCGGCGTCGTATTGCCTATCCCGACAGCACCGCCCATCAAAACGATCTGCCTGATCTTATTCACGATCCTTGGCTCCAATAAGATCGCCATCGCGATATTCGTCAAAGGACCGACAGGCACCAGAGTGATATCCCCATCGCTTTCCATCAGAGTCCTGATCAGATAGTTCACCGCATGTTCCGGCTGTGCCTTGATCCTCAATTCCTCGAAGACCGGACCATCCAATCCGCTCTTTCCATGTACATCCTCCGCCACTTCCTGCACCTTCACGATCGGCTTGGCCATACCGCCATATACCGGTACATCCAGGCCAAGGTGCTGTACCACATGCAAGGTATTCGGCAAAGTTTTATCCAAAGTCTGGTTTCCCGCAACCACCGTCACACCCAGCAGATCGATATCCGGGTGCTTCGAAGCGATCATCAAAGCGATCGCGTCATCATGACCGGTATCACAATCCAAGATCATCTTTATTCTATTCATAATGAGACCTCCGTTTTCATCTTCATTCTAATTCCGGTATACTATAATGAAATAGGAGAAATCTCCTATTTTTAAAACAATGAACGAAAAAGACAAAACTCTGTTAAACAAACTCATACAAAATGAAGCCTTCACAAGCTTCTTTTCAAACGACTATCATGAAGACCTCCTTCTTATCCGTTTCGATGCTTCCCAGAACATCATCAAAGCCCACCAGGAACTGGAATACCTCTACTTCATGTTTTCCGGCAGATGTAAAGTCATCGCCTATTCCCAGAACGGAAAGAAGATGATCCTGTCCAGTCTCAAAGCACCCTGCCTGATCGGAGAGATCGAACTCATATCCCAAAGACAGACCTACATCGTCGACGCACTGGAAGACTGTCTGATGATCGCCATCCCCCTAAAGAAATACAAGGAGAAACTGCTCAGCGATCCTCACTTCCTGCTTCAGCTAAGCATCTCCCTCGCTGAAAAAGAAGGAAAAGCCATGACCTCCTACATCCATAACATCTCCTATCCCCTGATAAACAGACTGGCCAGATTCATCCTCGACAACATCGAAGGAAATACCTTCTCCATCAGAAAGACGGTCATCGCCGAAAGTTTAGGCGTATCCTACCGTCATCTGGAAGCCGTCCTTTCTGACATGGTCAGAAACAAGATTCTCGAAAAACATAAGCTCACCTACACGATCAAAGACAGAAACAGACTCAAAAAACTCTCTCAAGTCCTCGATATCGACTCAGAATAGATCCAAGTATGCATGTAGACTCTGTCAGCCCATTTCATAGAAAAAAGCAGTCATTTCATCTTCATGATCGACTGCTTTTCTTGATCTGTTTTTACTTGACGGCCTTGAGTGCTCTTTGACCGATATCGTGACGGTAATACTGATTATCGAAATGGACCTTCTCTACGACCTTGTAGGCATTATCAATTGCTTCCTGCAGGCTTCTTCCCGTACCGGAACAGCCCAGTACTCTTCCGCCATTTGTCAGCAGTTTTCCGTCTTCCTTCTTTGCGCCGGCTACGAACACCATATTGGAAACTTCATCCGGGATCGATATCTCATAACCCTTTTCATAATGTTCAGGATAACCGTCCGAAGCCATGATGACACAGGCTGCATAGCCATCCATGAATTTCACTTCTGTTTCTGCCAATGTTCCCTCTGTGGTCGCCTTCATGATGGTAAGCAGATCGCTTTCCAGTAAAGGCAGAACGACCTGTGTCTCCGGATCACCGAAACGGCTGTTGTATTCCACAACCTTCGGACCGTCCTTTGTCAGCATCAGACCGAAATACAGACAGCCTGTAAAGGTCCTTCCTTCTGCATTCAGGGCATTGATCGTAGGCAAGAAGATCTTCTCCATACACTCATCCGCCACTTCCTTGGTGTAATAAGGATTCGGAGCGATCGTACCCATACCGCCGGTATTGAGACCCTCATCGTTGTCATGTGCTCTCTTATGATCCATGGAAGAAACCATCGGCTTGACCACCTTGCCATCGGTGAAAGACAGCACCGTGATCTCCGGACCCTCCATGAATTCTTCGATGACGATCTGGTTTCCACTGGCACCGAACTGCTTGTCCAGCATGATCGACTTGACTGCCTCTCTGGCCTCTTCTCTGCTCATCGCAATGATGACGCCTTTGCCTAAAGCCAGACCATCGGCCTTGACCACTGTCGGGATCGGACAGGTTTCCACATATTCCAAAGCCTTCTTCGCATCATCGAACGTCTCATAAGCTGCTGTCGGGATACCGTATTTCTTCATCAGATTCTTGGAGAACACCTTGCTTCCCTCAACGATCGCCGCATTCGCTCTCGGACCAAAGGCCGGAATACCAACCTTCTCCAGTGCATCAACAGCACCCATGACCAGCGGATCATCCGGTGCTACAACGACATAATCGATCTTGTTTTCAACAGAAAATTTCACGATCCCGTCGATATCCTTGGCACCGACAGCGACACATTCCGCATCCGCTGCGATACCGCCATTCCCCGGTAAGGCATATATGACTTCCACTTCCGGATTCTCTTTGATCTTCTTGATGATGGCGTGCTCTCTGCCGCCGCTACCTACTACTGCAATCTTCATCTTTCACTCCTCTTTTCAATCTTATTATATTCGAAACGCTGCTCTTATGAATACAGGGAATTGTGATATACTGACAACGAATAGAAAGAAGAAAGATCATGATAAGAGAGATCGTCACTTACGACATCAACAGGAAAGACAATCCTGCCATATTACAAAAAAAGCTCAGGGAAGTTACCGACTTTGACGCTCAGGAAACAAAAGACTGCATTCAGGACCTCAACGATTCGCTCGATGACCTCATCCGGAAAGAAGGAAACAAACGCGGAGCCATCGGGCTCTCTGCCTGCCAGATCGGGTACGACCTCGCCATATCCACCGTGACACTGGGAGACAAGCGCTACGACTTCGTCAATCCGAAACTCATCGCCGAAAACGGAAAACAGAGACTGTTCCGCATCGGCTGTTTCTCCCTGTATCAGTATCGGGCCATGGTCCGTTACAACGACGACGTGGTCATCTCCTATTTCGACAAAGACGGAAACCAAAAAGAACTCTCTTTACAGGGAGACCGTTCCTGCGTCGTACAGCACGAGATGGACCACCTTCAAGGCGACCTTCTTTTCGAAAGACTTGAACACAAAAAAGAAGACCTCTTCATCCCGAGAGAATCCCTGTATAAAGACGGAAAGATCCCGCTCAAAAACCAGGGTCTGATCTTTGAACTCAGAAGAAGGCTCGGCCTAAACAAAGCCATGGATGCCCCGACCTATTACAGTTCCCTTTTCAATGACTACAGCGATTATGTCTCTCTGGTCGACAAGACAGAAAAGGAAAAAGAAGATCTGCTGAACACGGTCATTGAAGAAACGCCCGAAAAAGGAAAGATCCTGGAGATCGACGACAGCACCTCCTGCTTATCCGTTTCTTTAAATAAGAAAGGATATGAAACGCAAGCCGTCATCCTGGATGAAGACATGAAAGATCTCGATGAAAGGATCAATGCCGCCAACAGGACAAATGTGAAATACCATTCCTCATCTGAACCTCTTCCCTTTGAAGACAAGGCCTTCGATACCGCCTTCTCCTACGGCATACTGGAATCCCTGGATGAAAAAGACTTTGTCAGAAAGATAAAAGAGATCCTCCGTACAGCGAAATGTTTCATCATCGAAGTACCGCTCATAAACATCTCCTCCAACGCCTTAAGAGGAAACGAGAGACTAAGAAACGTGAACAGCTACCGGAAGATCTTCTCGACAAACGGTCTAAATATCGAAAAGAAAAAAGAAAAAGACGGAAAAGCGATATTCGTGATCAGATAGACCGAACATATCACAGGTATTCGCCATCATCACTTCGAAACAAAGATCGGGGAAAAACTTCCTCGATCTTTTTTGATGTTCATATTGCCTGAATATGCTTTAGAACGACCGATCTGACAAGGATCATAGCAAATTCAGTTTGCGTAGCCTGTTGAAGGCTATCAAATCTTATCAGCATATCTTCTCAGGAAGTATAATGATTAAAAAGGAACGCACATGAATACAATTATCCGTTATATCAATTCTCTGTTTTCAAAGATCATCATCGTCTTTTTTGTGTCGCTGCTGATGCTGCCATCTGCTTCCACTGCCCTCGCCGAGGAAACGGAAATAAAGACAAAGGACGCCAGACCTTCCCAGGATGGAATGCCGCATGTGGAAGGTACTTATCTTGTCAATAAACAAGGTGAGCCGGTCATGTTAAGAGGCATATCTACCCATGGTCTGGCCTGGTATCCCGATTACATCAACGAAGATCTTTTCCGGCAGATCTCCGAAGAATGGAACTGCAACATCATCCGTCTGGCAATGTATTCCGAAGATTACATCGCCAACAAAAAAGAAAATCTTCAGATCCTTTATCGCGGGATCGAAGCAGCGATCAAAGCCGATATGTATGTACTGGTCGACTGGCACATCCTTAATGACAGTGACCCGATGATCAACATCGAAGAAGCGAAGATCTTTTTCGAAGAAGTCTCATCAAGATACCCCGATCATCCCAACCTGATCTACGAGATCTGCAACGAACCCAACGGTGATACCGTCTGGGACTCCATATATGAATATGCGGAAACGGTCATTCCCATCATAAGGAAAAACTCACAGAACGCACTGATTGTGGTAGGGACTCCGGAATATGACCAGGATCTTGAAAGTCCGCTCCAAAAAAGGATCGACGATCCAAATCTCATGTATGTCTTCCATTTTTATACTGCTTCCCACTATGAAACGATGCACCGCAAACTTGAAGCAGCAGTTCAGGCAGGACTACCGGTCTTCATCAGTGAATGCGGCGTAAGTGAAGCAGACGGCGACGGAAGGATCGACTTTGAAGGAGCCCGTAGCTGGTTTGCTTATCTTCACGAACAGAAGATCAGTTATATCATCTGGAATCTTTCCAACAAGAATGAATCTTCTTCCTTCATCAAAGCCAGTTCCTCGAAAACAAGAGATCTGAAAGAAGAAGACCTTACTTATGTCGGAAAATGGGTACGATCCCTCTTACAGGGGACCGATCCCGAAGACATCCCCGTATACGGTACAGTTCAGGATTATTCCTTCAAAGAAAAGATCATGATGCACGTAGCGGCACTCGGAAGTAAAGGCCTGCGTTCCACACATCAGTATGGAACGATCTTCTGTATTTCCGGAGCGCTCACGCTGCTCGGCATCGTTTTGATCCTCCGTGAAACAAAGAACGCAAAACAGCGGTTCAAGGCCTATGACGATATTCACCGGGACGAAAGTGAACCGGCAGATATCCGAAGGAAACGAATGATCAATCGCGCGATCATCTATCTTTCTTCTTTCTTTACGCTCATCTATCTGATCTGGCGCATCTTCTATTCGCTCTCTTTCCATAACGGTATCCTGGCGGTCATCGCCAATCTCATATTGCTGGCGGTGGAAATGCTGGGATTTATCGAATCCTTCATTCACTATTATTCTTTGACCAATCTCCGCTCTCATCCGCTTCCTGAGATCGAAGAAGCAGAATATCCGGATGTCGACATTTTCATTGCGACATATAACGAACCGGAGGAACTGCTTTACAGGACCATCAACGGATGCAGACATCTTGATTATCCGGACAAGAATAAAGTACACATCTGGGTCTGTGACGATAATCGCCGTCCACAGATGCGCAAGCTTGCGCAAAAGATGGACGTCGGCTATTTCGACCGCCCGGACAACAAAGGAGCCAAAGCCGGCAACCTGAACCATGCGCTTTCTCTCACGGATTCACCCTATGTCGTGACCCTGGATGCTGACATGATCGTAAAAAGCGATTTTCTGCTTAAGACCATTCCTTACTTCGTGGATGCGGAAAAGAGAAACGAAGGAAAAGATGAAAACGAACAGATCCATCTGGGACTCTTACAGACACCGCAGTGTTTCTATGATCCGGATGTCTTCCAGCATGCCTTATATTCCGAAACAAGGATCCCGAACGAACAGGATTTCTTCTATCGCTCGATCGAAGTTGCCCGTACTTCGAACAACAGCGTCATCTACGGCGGTTCCAATACAGTGCTTTCAAGAAAGGCGTTGGAAAGTATCGGCGGTTTCTTTACGGAGACCATCACCGAAGACTTTGCGACAGGCATGCTGATAGAAGATGCGGGCTACGTCTCCCTTGGCCTGGGAGAACCTCTGGCCAGCGGCAGAACACCCCATACCTATAAAGAACACATCCAGCAAAGGAGCCGCTGGGGAAGAGGCGTCATCTCCTCAGAAAGAAAGCTGGATCTCAAAAACAGAAAAGGACTTTCCCTTTCACAGAAACTCAGTTACTGGAGTTCCGTGATCTATTGGTACTCTCCGATCAAGAACCTGGTCTACATCACTTCCCCGCTTTTATACGCACTGTTTTCCATACCGGTCTTCCGCTGCAACTGGCTGGAGATCCTGGAATTCTGGCTGCCGATGTTTGTTTTCCAGGAACTGTGTCTAAGGATCGTCTCCAACAATCTGGTCTCCGGAAAATGGAGCGGGATCTATGAGACCAGCGTGATGCCTCATCTTCTGATCCCGATCATCAAGGAAGCCTTCGGCATCAACGAATCGAAATTCAAAGTCACAGATAAGACAAAGAAAGAAGTAAGAAAGACAGAATTCAAATGGGTCGCTCCCTTCTTCGCTCTCATCCTTCTGTCTCTCGCCGGTATCATCCGGATCTTCTCGATGTCCAAATGGAACGAACTTGTTACGGCGATCCCCGTTTTGTTCTGGCTGTTTCGGAATCTTTACTTCCTGATCATGGCAGTCTTCCTTGTGGATGGAAGAGATTCCGATGACGAAGTCGTCAAAGTCAAAGACGGCGAGTTCATCACCGTACAGAAAAAGGAAAAAGGAAAAACAAAAGATTATTCAGGTATCACAACACTCATGACGGAACACAGTGTAAAGATGATACTGGACGATTCTACAGATCTGAAGATCGGCGATAATGTCACTGTACAGATACAAAACGCGAAATATGAAGTTTCGATGAAAGGTGTTGTGATCGACGTTCTTTCCTCCCGATTCAACGAACAACGCGTTCATACGATCGAGATCCTGAACAAGATGAAAAACGATGATGAATATCTGCAGATCCTCTACGACCGCATTCCCACGTTACCGCAGGGACTGCAGCGGGATCTGGGCTTCTTCCCCTATCTCTGGCGAAATATCGTACAAAGAGCGGCGCGTGCCAACAAACTTTAAAGGAGACCGTCATGTTAAGTATCAGGGAATATGACATCAACAACAATTACCGCAAACTGAACAACGATCCCCTCCTTTTTCACAACGCCCTGAAACATGTTCTGAAAGGAGAATCCTGTTTTCATGTGGAAGATGAGCACTATCCCTTTGACCTTGTCTATCAGGACAATGATATGCTTACGAAGAAATGATCATCTTTGTTGAAATTCCCAGTCTAAAAAAGGATCGCGAACGCGATCCTTTCTTCTTTCCAAACAATATCTTATTTGATCTTGGACATGAAACGTTTGACGTTTTTCATATCCACCGGATTCTCCACGATGTGATCCTTCTTCAGGGAAGAACCGACGATCGCTCCGGAGATATAAGGCAGATACTCATTGACGTTCTTCTCGTTGATGCCGCTTCCCAGGAAAACCGGAAGATCCTTGGCATGTTTCTTAACGAACTGAACATCCTCGACACTCGGATTGACACCGGTCGTGATACCGGTAACGATAACACCGTCAGCACCGCCCTCGATCAGAGATTCGATCGTGAAATCCAGCGGCTGCTCCGCCAGGGCAAACGTATGTTTGACATTGGCATCTGCCAGGATCATGACATCCTTGTTGTAATGTGCCTTCAGTCTCATCAGTCTGGGACCGGCAGCGATAAATAAGCCATTGGGACCGATGCGGTTCTCCGCAAAGACTTCACAGCGGATGAAATCCACATCACAGCTGTAAGCGACTGCCCACTCCGTCTCGACATCATTGAACTGATAATTGATACCTACCGGCAAGCTCGTCTGGTTTCTCAGACGGGCGACCATCGTCGCAAAAGCGATCTTGTTTATCAGCTCATTCTCTGCTGCATAAGGCACATCCCCGAAGTTCTCGATAATGACAGCACCGGCACCGCCCTTTTCCAGAGCCTTGAGATCCTTGATCGCCGCATCATAGACTGCATCGAGATCACCATTATATCTCGGCGAACCCGGAAGCGGAAGCAGATGGACCATTCCGATTATGACTTTCTGTTTTTTCAGTTTTTCTCTTAATGCGTTCACAAATATCCTCCTGATGATTTCTATCTATAGTATAAGACAAAAAGCAGCTTTTCCGGACCTCATCAGATATCTTTATCCATATAAACGATATCCTTTCGTATCTCAAGACCCTGTCTTTCCCAGAAATCCCTTCCATCACTGTTATCGTTGTATACAAATAGGCCGATCCTTCGTATCCCTTGTTTTCTTAACGCATCGATACAGGTATCTGCCAGTCGCTTTCCGATCCCCTGCTTCCGATAATCTTCTTTTACCAGCAGATGATGGATCGATCCACTTCCGTGAACGGTCTTACATTTCTAATGAGGATATTTCCTTAACGCATCTGCAATACGGTGCAGCGCCTCCTCAACTTTCTTATCATCCCGATAGACACCGAGAACGACCCGCAGATGTCCTTCACCTCCCGGACCGTAGTTGATCCCGTCATTGACCGAGACCTTCGCCTCCTTCAGAAGATAGGAAACGATCTTGGAAGAATCACCGAGCTTCGATACATTGACCCAGCATAAGAAACCCGACTCCGGAAGCAGACAGCTGACATCCTTTACGGAATTGAAGATCTCATATGCCATACGTCTTCTTCGCTCAAACGCATCCGCAAACTCCTTCATGAAACTCAGATCCTGCATCGCCTCGATGACAGCCTTCTGGACCGGTGTCGCAGTCGTACCGATCACCCCCACCGCATTGGCATAGAATGCGTCCATGACTTGATCATCTGCCACGATATAGCCGATCCTGAGACCGCTGAAACCCATACCCTTGGAGAAAGAAAAGACAGTAACGGTCCTTTCAAACAATCCCTTCAAAGAGGCGGGCGTGATCATTTCCTTTTCATAAGTGATATCTTCAAACGCCTGATCCACCACCAGGATCAGATCGTTTTCAACAATGAAGTCGCGCAGCTGTTCCAAAGACTTCCGGTCATATACCGTCGTCGTCGGATTGTTGGGATGCGTCATCAGGACGAGCTTTGTTTTGTCCGTCAGTTTTTCCTTCATCTGCTTCACATCGAGTTGATATCCCTCTTCCTCTTTCAACAGGATCGGAACGACCTTGCCACCCATGATCTCGACATCGAGATAATTGTTCGGATAGGAAGGAGAAGGGATCATGACCTCATCGCCCTTATCGATAAAAGGAAGAAGCGCAAAATACAGACCGCTGTCGGAACCC
>CADBND010000258.1 GCA_902795875.1 uncultured Erysipelotrichaceae bacterium | reverse complement strand
TGCGCTTTCCGTACCGGACTCGATACCGTCTTTTGCGGAAACGACGACGACAGCCATGTCAGCAGCTGCTGCACCCGAGACCTTTTCACCTTCGTAATCCAGATAACCCGGTGTATCGATGAAGTTGATCTTGACGTTCTTCCACTCTACCGGAGCCAAAGCGGTATATACGGATACACCTCTTTTTGCCTCTTCGGGATCATAGTCCATCGTAGAAGTACCGTCGGTCGTCTTGCCCATACGGTCTATGGCCTTGGTCTGGAACAAAGCAGACTCGACCAATGTGGTTTTACCGGAACCGGAATGGCCCAGTAATACGACGTTTCTTACGTCTTTTGCCAAATACTCTTTCATTTCATTCCCCTTTTTATTTAAGTAAATCGATCAGTTCCTGATTATTTCTGTCACGCACATACTGCTCAGCAGTACGTCCGGCATTATCCTTGACGCCTTTATCAGCACCTCTGTTGAGAAGATAGATCGCCAGATCGGTATAACCGCCATAGCTCGCTCTCATCAGACAGGTACAACCTTCGTTGTCCCTCTTGTTGACATCGGCACCCTTTGCCAAGAGATAGTGTATCACATCCACCTTGAAAGCGGTAACGGATTCCATCAGAGCAGTACGGCCTTTGTTGTCGATCGCATCCAGTTCGGCGCCTGCCTCAACCAGCGTTTCGACCACTCCGGATTCGCCCTGGAAAGCCGCTCTCATCAAAGCAGTACGTCCATTGTTGTCGTGGGAATTGACCTCACACCCCGCATCCAGAAGCATCTTGCAGATGTAGTTGTGTCCGTGCTTTGCTGCACCCATCAGTGCCGTATCATTGTTCTTGTCACGTGCTCTGACATCGGCTCCGGCTTCGATCAGTTTTTTGACAATCTCTTCGTAGCCTCTTTTAGCAGCCCGCATCAGCCCGGTCCTTCCGTCCCCATTCTTGCAGTTGGGGCTTGCCCCTTCTTCCAAAAGCCTGTTTACTTCATCGATCTTGCCGGTACTGCAAGCTTCCAGCAGAGCATCGTTTATTGCTTGACCCATTATGATAACCTCCTTATCAAACAAATAAAAAGTGAACGCAATGATACGTCCACCAAAAAAACATCAATTTGGAGAAAACACAGGTAAAGAGTTAACGACCCCTAAGATAGTATTCTTCTCCCTCTTTACACCAGTTCTCATATTATTAAACATTCCCTTTTATACCCATATTTTACCTTCTAACAGTTAACCTTTCAAGGTCTTTGATCCATGAAAGTTTTTTCATTGTTTCAGACGATCGGCTGCTTCTTTATAATCCGGCATATTGTTGGAAACGACCTCATAAAAACGTTTTGAATGATTCGGAACAATGAAGTGTGTCATCTCATGGACCATGATATACTCCAGACATTCCAAAGGATAATGGATCAGATATGAAGAGATCCCGATCGTATTCTTTCTGGTATAACAGACTCCCCATTTTGACTTCATGATGCGGCATTTCAATACCGGTCTGAGCGTATATCCATAGTCTCGCAAAAAAGAAAGATGCTTATCCAGACAGTATTCCGCCTTCTCCAGAAGATATCTGTCCAGGCACTTATACAAGTAACGGATCGCGTCTTCGTCTCCTTCTCCATAGGATAAATAAATGCTGTCTCCATGAATGTTGACACTCTTCTTGCCTATCGTCCTGATCAGTCTGTAAGGTCTGTCAAAGATATAGAAGATATCTCCCGAGGAATATAGATTCCCGTTTCTTTTTTCCGTCTGTTTCAGATAAGACCGGTAGATCCAGTTTCTCTTACTTTCAATAAAACGGTAGATCTCATGATCAGGCATCCTCAAAGGTGCAGAAACAACAAGTTTTTCCTCTTTCAGACGCATATAGAGATTTCTGATCCTTTTATGTGTGATCTCTACTTCGAAACGGATCCCCTTTATCTCAAGCATATTTCTATTCTAACATTGAAATCGAAAATGAACTTATGATAGAATAATAAGGCACACGGCGGACGTGGTGAAGTTGGTTAACACACCAGATTG
>CADBND010000257.1 GCA_902795875.1 uncultured Erysipelotrichaceae bacterium | reverse complement strand
GGTTATTATACGCCATTCTTCCCGGGTTGGGATACGCATGGTCTGCCGATCGAAAATGCCGTTCAGAAACTCGGTGTCAACCGCAAGGAAGTATCTGCGAGGGAATTCCGTGAAAAATGTGAGGAATATGCGCACAAGCAGATCGCTCAACAGATGGAGACGGAGAAAAGGCTCGGTCAGGTCGGTGATTACGAACATCCATATATCACACTGAAAAAGGAATTTGAAGGCAGACAGATCCGTGCTTTCGCCAAGATGGCGCTCGATGGAATGATCTTCCAGGGGCTTAAGCCGATCTACTGGTCACCTTATCAGGAGACAGCTATTGCTGATTCTGAGATCGTCTACTTCGATCGCAAGGATCCGACGATCTTCGTTACCTTCGACGTGAAAGATGGCAAGGGCATCCTCGATGACGATGTCAAGTTCGTCATCTGGACGACGACTCCCTGGACGCTTCCAGCCAACGTGGCGATCACACTGCATCCCGATCTCACTTATGCGCTTGTCTCGACTGAAAAAGGCAAGATGATCATGTTGGAAAACCTGGTTCCTTCTTTGATGGAAAAGTTTGAACTTCATGAACATGAGATTCTTAAGACTTATAAGGGAAGGGAACTTGAAGGCATCGTCTGCAAGCAGGTGCTTTATCCTGAAGAAAGAGAATCCGTCATCTGTCTGGCTGATTATGTCACGGATGAAGACGGTACCGGATGTGTCCATACTGCCGGCGGTCACGGTCTCGATGACTTCTATACGACGCAAAGATATGGTCTGCCGACAGTCGGCCCGGTCGATGAAAAGGGCTGCATGACGGCGGAAGCCGGCGATTGGCTTGAAGGCCAGTTTGTCTTCGATGCCAACAAGACGATCACCGTCCGTCTGGAAGAGACAGGTCATCTTCTGAAACTGGAATGGGTGACTCACTCCTATCCGCATGACGACAGACTGAAAAAACCGGTCATCTTCCGTGCTACGACGCAATGGTTTGCTTCGATCGAAAAGATCAAACCGCAGCTTCTGGAAGCGATCAAAAATGTCAGATGGATCAACTCCTTCGGTGAACTGCGTCTGACCAATATGGTCAAGGACAGGAAAGACTGGTGTATCTCCCGTCAGAGACTTTGGGGCGTTCCGATCCCGATCATCTATAACGAAGACAAGACGCCGATCATCGATGCAGATGTCTTTGAACACATCGCGAAGCTCTTTGATGAGCATGGTTCCAATATCTGGTTCGAATCTGAAGCGAAAGATCTGCTTCCCGCAGGTTACAGCAATCCTGCTTCACCAAATGGCAAGTTTACGAAGGAAACGGATATCATGGATGTCTGGTTCGACTCCGGTTCTTCCTGGAACGAACTGATCGCCAGAGGATATTCTTATCCCTGTGACCTGTATTTTGAAGGTTCCGACCAGTATCGTGGCTGGTTCAACTCCTCACTGATCGTTTCTGTCGCCAACAACGGTGTCGCACCATACAAGTCCGTTCTTTCTCACGGCTATGTATGTGACTCCAAGGGCGAAGCGATGCATAAATCGGTAGGCAATGTCGTCGATCCACTTGATATCATCAAACAGTATGGCGCCGATATTCTCAGATTATGGGCGGCCTCGGAAGATTTCAAAGCCGACATGAGGATCGGAGATTCCAACCTGAAACAGGTATCCGACCAGTATCGTAAGATCCGTAATACTTTCCGTTTCATGCTGGGGAATATCAATAAAGAGGATTTCACGAAGGAGATGCGTGTTCCTTATGAGGAACTCGAACCGGTCGATAAGTATATGATGATCGCCCTCAACGATATGAGCAGAAAGACCAAGGAAGCTTATGACAATTATGATTTTGTTCTGGCTTCTTCGACGATGACTAACTTCATCACCAACGATCTTTCCAGCTATTACTGTGATTTCGCAAAGGATATCCTGTATTGCGACAAGTTAGATTCTCCACGCAGAAGAAAGGTCCAGACCGTTCTTTACGAAGCAGTCGATCATCTGGTCAAACTGTGGTCACCGATCCTTGTATACACCTGTGATGAGGTCTGGAAGATCTTCGGCAGTGATGAAGGCAGCTCCGTCCATTACGTTCACTTCCCGGAAACGGAGAATTATGCGGATGAAGACGTGATCCGAAACAATTTCGCAAGGCTTCATGAGATCCGCAGCGATATCTTCAAAGCCAGAGAGGAAGCAATCAATGCCAAGGTCATCGAAAAGCCGATGCAGGCACATGCCTTGCTGCATGTATCTGAAGAAGACAGGAAACTGCTTGAGGATGCCTTCGGAAACAAGATCAACCAGTGGCTTATCATCGCAAAGGTCTCCTTTGTAGAGGAAGAACTGAAGAAATACGACAACATTGAAGTGAAGATCGAAATGGCGAAAGGCCATGTCTGTCCGCGTTGCTGGAACATCGTGGAGGAAGAAAACGAAGACGGTCTTTGCGACAGATGTCTCGATGCACTCAAATAAGAAATGACGGAACTGTATGTTCCGTTTTTCTTTGAAGTATAATAGTGAATATGATCAGAGTCAGATTGAAAAGAAATGAGGGAAGGACACTTTCCGCAGGCGGAACGTGGATATTCGATAATGAGATCGATGCGATCCTTGGCGAATATGAAAACGGGGATATCGTGGAGGCTGTTTCCTATAAGGATGACTTTCTGGGCTATGGCTATATCAACGATCATTCCAAGATCATGATTCGCATCCTTTCCAGAAACAGAGAAGATATCATAGACGAAGCTTTCTTTATGAGGCGTTTTCGGGATGCCTGGAACTACAGAAAAAATGTGGTGGATACGAAATGCTGCCGTGTGGTATTTTCCGATTCCGACCGTCTGCCGGGACTGATCGTCGACAAATTCAACGAATACCTCATTTTTGAGATCGACACTTTAGGCATGGATGTGCGCAAAGACATGCTGGTAAGGATGCTCTTAAATGTATTTGAGGAAGATGGCATCGAGATCAAAGGTGTCTATGAGCGAAGCGATGCCCGAGTCCGAACCCTGGAAGGATTGGAACGGGTAAAAGGTTTTTTAAGTGAACCGTTTGATACGCTCATTCAGGTAGATGAGAACGATGTCATCCTGAACGTCAATATCGCCGAGGGACAAAAGACCGGATACTTCCTGGACCAGAAATACAATCATCTGGCGATACGAAGGTTATGCAGAAATAAGAGAGTGCTGGATTGCTGCACACACACGGGCGGTTTTGCCCTAAGTGCTGCGAAGGTGGCGGATCAGGTCATCGGTATCGATGCTTCCGATCTTGCCATAAAACAGGCGATCGAGAACAGCAAACTTAACGGTTTTCAGAACACTTCTTTTCTGGTCGCGGATGTCTTCGACTATCTGGTGGATATGGAG
>CADBND010000256.1 GCA_902795875.1 uncultured Erysipelotrichaceae bacterium | reverse complement strand
TGATCAATTATTCAGCGCTCTCTTGAGAGGCTAAAATAGCCTCTACATAATCTTTGTCTACTTTTCTGAATGACTTAACTTCTTCCTCTCTCAGGAATACTCCATAGCCTTCTTTGTATATCCGAAATACAAGTTCGTCGTGTTCTAGTGAATCCTCGTCTTCTTCGTCATCCTCTTCAGGCACCAAACAATCAGGATACCCGAACAGAATGGTATTATCCGATAAAATAACTTCCATAAGCCCTTTTTTTATCACCATATCGATTAGAACAGAAATTCCGGTATTACTTTTAGCGTCTTGCTCTAGTAAACTTTTATCTTTCTCAGTCATTTCAAATCCTCCATTTCTTAATCGGAATAACTTTGCCATAAACACAAGCGAAGATAAGTCTCCTTATTGAACCATCTTTTTTCTATATATGGCACTATAACCACGATAAGGTTTAGTTCCTTTAAGGCAAGAAGGATCATTATTATATTCACAATCGGCTTATTTATCTCTAACCATATTGCTTCCTCCTTTACGTGAAAAAAGCATCCGAAAGTGTCAGCAATTAGTAGTCTCCATTTCTTAAAGCTTCGATATCCAAATCAATGTAATCATCAAACAAATCAGCCTCATCCATATAATCCGCAACAGTTATCCCAAAATAATTTCCGTTTTCTTTTAATATCCCAGGAAAGCCCCCATCTGGAACATTGTTAGTTTCTTTGTATCTGCCATTAAACACCCACCCTTTTGGAATCTCTCCCATATTAGTTACTCTAATATGCGGGTGATCTGCTTCAAACTTTAATAAAGCTTCTTTTGCGTTCATTTCTTCTTCCTCCGATTTTCACAGCACAAAACATTATTATCTGTAAACTCTTTGTCATCAATCCGCACAAGGTAGGTTTTCCTTTTAAATAAATTCTTTTTAAAATAGCTTTCACAATTAGGATAGCATGGTTTTGCAGTCATTTCATAGCCTCTTCTATGAACTTCATATGTACTACTGTTCTTTGGCAATTATGGCTCCACTTTTCACTTTTTTCTCTATCTGGATTCTTTAAGTTCTAATCAACAATTGTAGAAATAGATTATCTTTGGGCAAATTGCTCTATACTGTAATGAGGTGTATTACCAACATCTTTCCTGCTCACCCCATAGCCTGCAAGTCTTCCTCATCTATATGTTCTGCAATGATTCATCAGCAGTTGGGATAAAGCAGTGGAAGAAAGCATGCGTCGCCACGGATCCAAGATAGACAGTTATCAAAATAAAAGGCATGAATGATCTCATGCCGTAGTTTTTCTTATTCACGTATTCAACGTTTCCTATCTGGTCGATGTCTTCCGGATCCTTTCATGCTTAGTGACTACAATCTCTCTTGTTGAGAAATCACAGAATCCGGCTTTATTTAACAGCTCTGATTGGCCAGTCTGTCCCAAGTATATTGAGCTTCATCTAACGTATTCTTCCTTGCATCAAAAAAGCGCTTATAATCAAATACATAACTTTGTTGATCAATTATTCAGCGCTCTCTTGAGAGGCTAAAATAGCCTCTACATAATCTTTGTCTACTTTTCTGAATGACTTAACTTCTTCTTCTCTCAGGAATACTCCATAGCCTTCTTTGTATATCCGAAATACAAGTTCGTCGTGCTCCGGAGAATTATCATCATCTTCGTTGTCTTCTTCTTGTATTACACAGTCGGGATATCCAAAAATAATTGTATTATCAGACAGAACAATCTCAAGTAGTGATTTCTCATAATTTATTTTATCAAGAATAGTGATTTCTGGATTGTATTCCAGATTGTTTTCCTTTAAAAATTTTTTGATATCAAACACAATCTTTCTCCTTTCTACTTGTTTTAGCGAGGCTCAACAGGCACATCATATTCTCCCCTTTTACTATATTTTCATAAAACATTTTATCATAAAACGGTCAGTCATTACATATCGTCCAACCTTCTTTGCATAATAATAAGCCTTTATTCCTGGAACGGTAATGAGCTCTCGAATGGATTCATCTTTTTTCATATCAAAAACACCATGACCGTAAAAGACATAAATGCTGGAATCACATTATAAGCACTTATATCTGCAAAATAGGATGGAAGAGGTTTGTTAGCTCTAAAAGCACTTTGAGTTTCTCGTTCAAAACCGTCAGTCCCAAAAATATGTTTATTTCATTTCTGAATCGTAGTGTTCAACCTAACTTCGCCTTTTAATACTTTTTTCCTGAAACTCCTTCTTCTCTTTGGAATATTTATCTCCAAAAAGCTGATTATTCAGTATAAAGTTTAGTTTTCGCAATTCTGCGATGGAACCGATGTTAAACGATGTAGGCTTTTTGATTCCTGCTTTTCCGTAAGGACCATATTCACCTAACCCCAGCAATCTGCGGTCTCGATCCGCTAATTCATTACTGATTTCTTTGAAGTATTCCTCTATGGCATCGTCAGATACATGTCCGGTAATGCCTCATCGGCAGTTGGGATGAAGCAATGGAGGAAAGCATGCATCGCTACGAATCCAAGATAGACAGTTATCAAAATAAAAGGCATGAATGGTCTCATGCCGTAGTATTTGCTTATTCACATATTTAACGTTTCCTATCTGGTCGATGTCTTCCGGATCCTTTTCATACTTAGTGACTATGATCTCTTTTGTTGAGTTATCACAGAATCCAGCTTTATTTGACAGCCTTTTATCGTCGTCTCTGTTTGTTCGGACAATAGTCCATTCGGAGCCGAGAATGTTAATCTTCTGCTGATTCATGATTTATGAACCTCTTATCTACAGCACCTTCTGGAAGAAAGGTTGAGGTCACATCAATGCGGGGA
>CADBND010000255.1 GCA_902795875.1 uncultured Erysipelotrichaceae bacterium | reverse complement strand
GCCGTTATGTGGACACGGATACTGCTTCAAGAAAACTGGGCGTTCTGCCCAACTTCGTTGTCGAGCTTCGTTATTCGCTGTTTGGTTCTGCGAAGAAGGGTTCGGTCCTGAAAGCGGAAGAAGAAACGACAGATCAGGAGCTCACGGAAAATGCAAAGACCGATGTCATCCATTACAATCAGTTCGACGGTCTTGATTTTGAAAGGATGTCTTCTTTGACTGACGATGATACGACGAAGGAACTTTGCGATTATCTTTCTCAGACAGCTGCTTCCAAGCAGAACGAATATACCGGTATGTTTGAGGGATACGATCTGATCTATATCTGTGCGGAATCGTTCTCTTCCCTGGCGATTGATAAGGATATCACGCCTACGCTGTACACATTGGCAAACAACGGTATCGTCTTGAATAACTATTACAATTCTTTTCGCAACACCACGACAAATGGGGAATATGCCTTTCTGACAGGTGTGTGGCCGGATGTTGCCCGTAAGGAAACGAATATGGGAAAGATCACCGGTACGATGGGGCAGTCCATGGATAAGGATATGTCACCGGCTTTGGGAAACATGTTCGATCTGTTCGAGGGAATACAGAGCAGAGCCTATCATAATTACCTTGGCAATTATTATGGTCGTAACCGGACACTTCCCAATATGGGTTTTGACTGTCAGTTCATGAACGACGGGATGGAGTTCACGACAGCCTGGCCGGCTTCGGATCTGGAGATGTTCGAGCAGTCGGTCGATGACTATATCAATGATGAGCGTTTCTGCACCTACTATATGACTTTTTCAGGTCATGGGAATTACACCACCAACAACATCATGGTGTCGCGCAACATCAAAGAAGTCACCTCGATGATCAACGGTTTCCTTCCTACGAGTGCTGTAGGTTATCTTTCCGCAAACTACGAACTGGAGAAGGGTCTTGCCTATCTCGTGGAAAGACTGGAGGAAGCAGGAAGACTTGACAGGACAGTCATCGTTCTGACGGGCGATCATTATCCCTACTATCTGACAGATGCCGGATATGAGGCTTTGCGGGGTGAAAGTGTCGATGAGGATTTCGAGAGTTTCCGTTCGACCTGCATCATCTATAACGCAGGCATGAAGGAAAAGATCGAGGTCGATACTCCTTGTTGCAACGTAGATATCCTGCCTACAGTTCTGAACCTGTTTGGGATCGATTATGATTCGAGACTGTATGCCGGTACGGATATTTTCGGAAACGGTGCGCATATCGCACAGTTATACAACCGCAATTTCATCACGGATACGGTGAAATACAACTATGCTACCGGAAAAGCACAGTGGCTGATCGATACGGAGAGATACGATGAGGAAAGACTGGATTCTTATCTGGAGAAGATGATCTCGATCGTAAACAACCGGTATGCGATGTCGATCGCGATCGAGGAATCGGATTTCTACGGTTTTGTGTTCGATCATTTCGATCTGGATGCCTACAAGGAAAAACTGGACGGAGAACAGATCGTCGAAAACGGTGAAGAGGTCTCGGATCCGACGATGAGCACATACGGAAACTGAAGCTTATATCGGTATCTGAAGACTTGATTGAAATAAAAGGTGATCACGGTATGACCGCAATGGCCATACCGTTTTTCTAATTGTCTCTATCTATTACAACCAAATATCGGTTATGAGAGGATCTTACTGAAGTGATCCAAGAACGGGTTTGTTTTGGAATGCTTTCTTTATGGTGAGGTCCGGATGGAGTAAAATAGATTTATAGGAATACTGATGAGGGGATCAGATCATGAAAATATTGTTTGTGACCAGTGAATGTGCGCCTTTTTCCAAATCCGGTGGTCTTGCGGATGTCGCTTTTTCTTTGCCTCCGGCACTCATGAAGGCCGGGAATACGGTGGAGATGATCACGCCTTACTACAAGTGTGTGAAGGATCGTTTTGAGAAGCAGATCCGCTATGTTTCCAAGCATAAGGTTGCTTTAGGGGAAAAGACACTGGACTGTTCCTTATATAAGGGTGAACTGTCGGGTGTACCGGTCTGGTTTGTCGATAACAAGGAGCTTTTTGACAGGGAAAGGCTCTATGGTTATGACGACGATAAGGTTCGTTTCGCTTTCTTTTCCAAGGCCGTCATCGAACTGATGGATAATCTGGATTTCATTCCGGATATCCTGCATTGTAACGACTGGGAGTCAGCGCTTTCTGTCATCTATCTGAAGGATGATCAGGCCAGAAGAGCACAGTTCCGGAATGTACGTACTGTGTTCACGATCCACAATATCGCCTATCAGGGACAGTTCGGTGTCGATGAACTGACGACGACGTTTGGTTTGAACAGCGGCTGGTATGACGGAGGACTGGGCTACGAATTCGAAGGAAGACATGATGTCAATCTGATGAAGGGTGCGATGCTGATGGCGGATGCAGTATCGACCGTTTCTCCGACTTATGCCAGGGAGCTGCATACTCCGAGATTCGGAAAGGGACTTGAAGGAGTCTGCGATCTGGTGGAATCGAAGATGTACGGTATCCTCAACGGTATCGATCCTGATCATTACGATCCGGGTAAGGATAAAAGGATCCCCTGCAATTTCACGGCTGACGACAAGACAGGTAAGCAGGTATGTAAGGAATATATTCAGGAGACTTTCCATATCAGGAAAGAAAAGAATTGGCCTTTGTTTGCGGTCGTTGCCAGACTTGTGGAACAAAAGGGTGTCGATCTGATAAAGGATCTGATGAATGAACTGATGCGGAAAGGATTGCAACTGATCATATTCGGACAGGGAGAGAAGAAGTATACCGATTATTTCTATGAATGTATCGACAGATATCCGGGACAGTTCGGTTTCTCTGACAAGTATACGGAAGAGATGGCAGCCAAGGTCTTTGCGGGCGCGGATTTCTATCTGATGCCTTCCGCTTTTGAACCGTGCGGTCTTTCCCAGATGATGGCGATGCGTTATGGTACTGTTCCGATCGTTCATGAGACAGGCGGATTAAAGGATACTGTCCGGCCGTATTCTGATTTTGATGGGATCGGCGATGGCTTCAGTTTTTCACAGTATACTTCCAAGTCTTTGATGCTGGCGATCGATGCGGCGATCAAGGTCTATTTTGCGGAACACGAGGTGTTCGATGTCATTCAGGATCGCTGCATGCGCAAGGATTTTTCCTGGACGAAGTCGGCACAGACTTATATCAAGATGTATTCGGATATCTGCGGAAGCGGTTCTGATCCCAATGTTACCTTCAAGGATGCCTATGAAGCACTGGAAGTCGTATATGAGGATCTTGAAGAGTACCGCAATGTCTATCTGGCGAAACAGAATGATGATTTTTCGATCATTGCCCAGATCCGTATCGAGGGACCGGGTGAAGGAACTTATCATGTGAAATTCACCAAGGAAGGGATGGAGATGCATCCTTACAGTTATGACGGTGCTGATGTGGAGATCGCGACGAATTTCGATAATCTCTACAACATGGCGATCGGCACGGTTTCTGCAGACAGGCTCTTCGTCAACGGACAGATGAAAGTCGACGGCAACATCTCGAAAGGTGCCGAACTCAGATATCTGCTGGGAAGGATTGAATAAAAGACAAGACCATAAGAAATAGAAATGCCATCGGGGGACGATGGCATTTTCTATACTATGGTGATCTGTGTTGCGTACTCTTTAA
The DNA here is from genome assembly GCA_902795875.1 of uncultured Erysipelotrichaceae bacterium. Taxonomy (GTDB): domain Bacteria; phylum Bacillota_I; class Bacilli_A; order Erysipelotrichales; family Erysipelotrichaceae; genus Colivicinus. The sequence goes on along the minus strand of CADBND010000255.1, from coordinate 11,206 downwards.
AGATCGGTAAAAATTCTTTTATAATATTGCTCCGTTATCGGAACTGGATAAGATCATCACCGACAACGGTGCATCGCAGGATTTCATCAATACGATCCGATCACAGAGTATCGATATTGACGTCGTATAAGAAAACATCACAGAAGACCGGATCATTCCGGTTTTTTGTTTGAATTGTTTTGTTCAGAAGGAAATCCACGTTGCAACAAAATTCAATGTCTTTGATAAAATAGAATCGTCATGAGTATGAAACGTTTATTTATTTACGTTGTCGGGATCGTCGTTCTTGCTCTGGGTCTGACACTGAACACAAAGACAGGACTAGGCTGTTCCCCGATCGTTGCGGTCGCTTATGCGCTTGCGCAGATCTTCAATAAGAATCTGGGTGATGTGACATTTGCGCTGTACTGTGTTTTTGTGCTGATCGAACTGTTTATCCTTTTATATCGGAAAAAGAGTAAGAAAGAACTGCTTATGGTAGTGCTGCAGCTTCCCTTTTCCGTTGTGTTTACACGTTTCATGAATCTGTATTCGAATATACTTCCTGATCTTAGTGGCAGGAATATGTTTGTAAGGATCCTGTTTCTGCTTCTGGCTATCGTATTTACCGGTGTTGGTGCAGCGATGATACTGGATGTGAAACTGGTGGCCAATCCTGCAGATGGGATCGTAGCTTCTCTGGCGGAGGCGTTTGGAAAAGAGATGGGTCTTGTGAAGAATATATTCGATGTCAGTTGTATTCTCATCGCTTGTCTTATCTGTCTGGTCTTCTCCCATCCTTTGACCGGTGTCGGGATCGGCAGTGTCATTGCGATGTTTCTGACAGGAAGAGTGATCTCGCTTTTTAATGCTTATTTCGGTGAAAGGATCGGGGATATACTATGAACAGGTCAAGGGATCTGCAGTTTGAAAGTGTAGCCAATATCCGGGATCTTGGCGGTATCTTAAGCAAAGATGGCAGAAAGATAAAAGATCGTCTTCTGATACGCAGCTCAGAGCTTTCGCGATTGGATGAGGAAGAAGCGAAGATCCTATATGAAGACATCGGTGTGAAGACTGTTTTTGATTTCCGTTCCCGTTATGAGGCGATGCGGGCACCGGATGTGATAGGAGAAGGGGTAAGATTGATCCCCAACGAGATCGCAACGAACGAGTCTTTCGGTGTCCGGAGAGATGAGGAGACGATGAAAGAACTCGACAGGATCATGAAACAGCTCCGGGAGTCCGATGACGAAGAACTTGCGCTGGAATTCATGCGTCACTTTTACCGCAGTTTTGCAATCAGCGATTTTTCGCTTCGTCAGTATGGGAAGTTTTTACATTATGTGCTTGATCATGAGGATCCTGTTTTGTGGCACTGTTCCATGGGGAAGGACCGCTGTGGCGTTGGAACTGTATTAGTCTTGGAGCTTCTGGGTGTCGATCGTGAGGATATCATCGAAGACTATCTGTACACCAATGAGATCTACGGGATCAAAGATACCGGATATGCTTCCGGTTTCGAGATCGCAGACAGATCTTATATCGCGGCTTTCTATGATGAGGTCTTCAAGGCTTATGGTGATCTTGCGTCCTTCTTTGAACAGATGAATATCTCTGAAAGGGACAGAGTTCTTTTCAGAGAGAGGGCACTTGTATAGATGCAGAGTATCTCTCAGGCACTGGCGAGACTGAAGGGTTCGAAGTTTCGTTCTTCCTTTCGTCTGAATGAAAAGGATAAGGCCTATATCAGAGAGAAGGGAATGGAAACGATCGAGTCTCATGCCCGGGACTTCGTGAAGAAGAAACTTTCTCCTGCCTTTCCGGAGAACGATGGGAAGCAGACGCCGATGAAAGGGCATCCGGTGTTCAAGGCGATGCATGCGACAGGGTGCTGTTGCCGAGGCTGTCTGAATAAATGGTATCGGGTGGAAAAGGGTGTTGTCTTGAACGATATCCAACAGGAAAAGATCGTACGCTTGCTGATGAGGTGGATCGAGGAACAGATGAAAGAGGAAATGCGATGAAGAAAATGATGAAAAAGATAGCGATCCTTTTCCTTTTGTTGTGCATTCTTAGCGGATGTGGTGAGAGAATATCTGAAAAAGATCTCATCGGCAAATACCATCCGACTTCCTGTAGGGATGAAAAGGGCAATGAATATGAGATCGATGATGAAGAGCTCATAATCGAAGAAGATGGAAAGGGGACTTTCCGTTTCATGGGCAATCTTTATGAGATCGAATGGATCTTTGAAGACGGAAAGCTCCGCTTCGAAGATTCCAGCGGAGATACCTTTATCGGTACCTATGCCGGTGGGGTGTTATCAGGAAAATATTTTTACGATTATTTTTACGAATTCAAGAAGGATGCAAAATAAACGGAAGCCTCCCGTTTTAAATATGAATGACGATCGCTGCGATCAGCGCAGCAGCGAATATCCAGAACAGGGCAAGAAAACTTCTTTTTCTTATGGCTTCTTTCCGGGTCTGTACATAAGGGGTATTTTCCATTCCTTTGATCTTCCAGAAGGGATCGTTTCCTACCCAGATCCTGTCGATCACGATGCCGTCATAGAGATTCATGACTTCCAGAAACAATAATGCCTGAAGATAGGTTTCTTTGAAGCCTTTTACGCCGTTTTTCTTGAGCAATACGACCAGTAAGAGTGCCATGATCGATGTGAAAACGATCAGGAAGATCTTTCTGGATCTTGCGACTTTTTCCCTGTCGGCAACACCTCTTTCATAAGCGATCTCCTGATATTCTTTGGGGTAGAAGTAAAGACATCCTCTGGCGTCTTTTCCGGCAAAGATCCTGACTGTTATCGTGAATACCAGACAGTAGAGAATGTTTTCAAGAAGCAGTTTCATTTCTTTTTATATCCGCAATCACAATAGGGTCCGCCACTTGCCAGGGTGTACTCTCTTACGAAATTGGAAACGCCTCCTGCTTCGGACATCGTGTAATCGAGTTGACACATCGCAGGGATCGCATCTTTCAGACCGAGCTCATTCATGAGCGTACAGATCCCGCATCTGGTGAAGCGGGCTTCGTATCCCGATCCGTCTTTATACGGAAGGAATTCCATATTCCAGGAGTAGGGATTTCTGTCGGCTGCTTTGAAGGCGGTCGTCTGTTTCATTGACTGAATATCTTTTTGTGTGAACTTGTTTTTTCCTGATTGCCTGCAAAACCACCGCATGCCTTTATTCATCATGGCTTTCCTGTAGTATTCGGTGAGCTTTTCAGTGGAAGGAAGTTTATCCATATTCAGACAGAAGGAAGAAAACATCGCACAGGATACGATGTTCATCTTGAAGCGGTCACCTTTTTCAAATTCAGGAAGCTTATTGATGATCTGTTTATATCTGATCTTTGCTTTCTTTGCGATCTGTTTTGCCTGAGTGTCGTCGTATCCCAGGACATCCTTCAGCGCTTTTGTGAAGGAATTTTTGAAGATGAGCCACATCCCTGCAGGCATGCCGTTATAGTTCATTCAGAACAAGCCCCACTTTTTCTTTTCGACTGTTTCGCTTTGAATGTCCAGAAGTTCGTAGCCGGTATCGGCGATCGCTTTTTCCAGAAGAGCCTTTTCGGGAAGTGTTTCCGTTTCAAAAGTCGTGATGCCTTTTGTGTGGGAAGAAGATACCTTTTTCGCGTCTGCAATATTTTTTCTTATCGTTTCATTGATGTGGGCTTCACGCATGCCACACATCATTCCGTCGATCTTAAGTGTCACTTTATACATAATTTCCTCCGGTTAGTTATAACTAACTCTATTATAGCCTTTTGTGAATGAAAAAGAAAACGGCGATCATTCGCCGTTATCTTCGATATATTCCGTTGTGACGACTCTCTTGTATACTTTGCCGTCGATCTTGTACATGCCATAGCCGACGCAGTTGCTGAAGGTCGTAACAGCTTTCTTGCCGTCTGCTTCGATCAGTTCTGCTTTGAACAGGAAGTCTTCCCATTTCGCATATGCGAAGCGCGGTGCACTCAGATGGATCGGACAGTCGTAGTCATATCCGTAGATCGTCTTGCCTTGTTTTGTTTTCAACGCCCAGTCACAGCGGGCGACACCGTTGCCCCAGTGGTCAGATCCACGGATCACACCGTCTTTGTAATACCAGTAGCGGCTGCCGGAGCCGGAAGTGAAATCAGGTTCTCTGCCGGGGTCGTCACATTCGTTGAACAGGACCAGCGTATCGGTAAAGAAGGTGTTTTCATCGGCTACACCATCCTGCAGCTGACTGTAGAATTTTTTCGCATTCAGGAAATGGCGATAGGGTTTGAAATAGCAGATCATTTTCTGATCGGCGATCTCTTCATACTTTTCAATCAATTCTTTCTGTGTCATAGGATACCTCACATTCAAATCTTATCACGTGCGCAAGGAAATCGGTCAATGGATTGTGCTGTTCTTATCCGGAATGAAAAAGCCGATCTTGAGATCGGCTTACTGTTATGCGGGATTGAACTTATCTTTGGGCTGTCTGCAGCGGGGACATCTGAAGTCGTCCTGCAGATCTTCGAAGGCAATACCGTCTTCTTCTGCTATGACGATGGAATTGCTGTTGGTGTGGCCTTTTTTTCTTTTCTTTTATATTAATTCGCCATCTTTCATGATGGTCTTGTTTCCTGCGGTGATAGTCGGATCATTGGTGACGATGTCGAAGTGCCCAGCCGCTTCCTGTTTGCCGCCGAGTCCGAAGTTTCTGCCCATTCCGATGTGGAAAGTGTGGTAGGCGGATTCATCTTCTATGTAGGATACACCTCTGGTCTTGGAGATGCGGTTGAGTCCGATGCCCAGTTCTCCTGGCCGATACATGTTTTCGGAATTGAAAGACTTGATGTAGTTCATCAGCTTAGTTGCGTCGTTTCCTTCGGATTCCGCTGAAACGATCTTTCCGTTTTCAAAGACGATCTTGACCGTATTTTCCACCAGTCCGATGTATCCGAAGGAAGCGTCAAGATACAGGACGCCATGGGTCTTGTCTTCGACCGGAGCGACGAATACTTCGAAAGAGGATGATCCGATCAGTCCCTTGCGGGCGGCTTTTCCGTTGAAGTAGCCGGGATTCCTTCCTTCGATGTTGAAATACATATCAGTCCCTTTTTTCGTCGTGACATGGACTGTGTTTTCACCTTTCATTGCGGAGATGATCTTCCTGGCATCACGATAGGTGACACGGGGATCCATCTGGATGAAGTCGTTTTCCAACAGGGACGAACCGTCTGAACAGGACAGAGGCAAAGACAGGAACCGGGCTCCTTTTCTGACAGCTGTCTTGATGGCATTGGTGGTGATGAAGGAGAAATCGGTCGCTCCGATGATGACATTTTCCTTGGAAAAGATGTCGGCCATGGATTCGATGACGTCTCCTTTCTGTACGAGTTGTGAATTGAGGATCGTGGTTTTGAGTGTTGCATCGGCTCCATATGCCCATTTCTCGAATTCTTCCGCTTCCCGCAGATGCGTTTCATCGGTGATGAAGTGGATGAGTTCGTCTTTCTGAACATTGAGCCAGTCATGGAGTATGATCGATACTCCTTTTTCGATGTTGATCATATAATAGATAGTCCTTCCGCTAAAATGATACAATAATCTGGGTGATTTAGAAAATGAAAAACAGAGTTCCGAAATACGATTTCGATAAGCCGGTGAAACTGATCCAATACAAGAGTCCGCGTTTTGATATCCTTTTTTATTCTTCACTGCTTTCTTTTCTGATGCTGGCAGTGATGTATCTGATCTTCATTCATGACGGGAAATTCAAGATCGACTTCGTTTTATGGAGAGTACTGGTCTGTATCCCACTGATCATCCTGGCATATTGGATCAAGGAGCTTCTGGATGAACTTCGGATCTATCCGCAGAAGCTGATGAAGAAGCATGTCTGGACCATCAAGGAGCTGATGGAGCTGACCGGAAAGGACAGGAAGGAGACGGAAAGGATCATGTCTCATGTCCTGGAGTCCTGCTTCCAGATCGATAAGAAGAATATCAAAGAATGAGGCCTTCAAAGAAAGGTCTTTTTTCTGTAAATGTTTTCAAAGTTTGTAAAGATTTGCAAATATATTTATAAGAGATATAATAAAAGATACTAAAGGGGGTATTACTATTATGCTAATCAGATTGATTGGTGTGGCTATCGTCGTAGTCGGTTTGGTTTTGAAATTTGATACGATCGCGACTGTAGTCCTCGCCGGTATCGTTACAGGTCTGGTAGGTGGCATGAGCATCATGGATATTCTTACCACTCTGGGTAACTCTTTCGTTTCTCAGAGAACTGCCACTTTATTCGTCCTGACTTTACCTGCCATCGGTATCTGTGAAAGATTCGGTCTGAAGGAAAAGGCAATCGACTTTATCCGCAGTATCAAATCGGCTACCGCCGGCAGAGTTATCATCGTTTATGAAGTGATCAGAACTCTGGCTTCTGCCTTCTCTATCCGTTTGGGTGGACATCCTCAGTTTGTACGTCCAGTCGTCGTTCCGATGGCTGAAGGTGCTGCTGTTGCGAAGTACGGTGAGATCAACGAAGAAATGCAGGATATTATCAGAGGTGGTTCAGCAGGTGCTGAAAACTATGGTAACTTCTTTGCGCAGAACTGCTTCATGGGTTCATCGGGAACTCTGCTTATCGTTTCGACACTTGTTGGCTTAGGCTACGAAGTCGATGCTCTGCAGATTGCACGTTGGTCCATTCCGGTAGCTCTGGTTTCCGTCGTTCTGGGCGTGATCAGAAACCTGTGGCTGGACAAACAGCTTGATGCTGCCAGCAAAGGAGGTAAGTAACAATGACGTTTGCTCAGATCTTAGGTGAATTCTTCTATTGCATTATCGGTTTAGTTTTCATCCTTGTCGGTGTCAAAGCTTTAAAGGATGATGGTTGTTCCAAGAAGGCTACGACTGCCGCTTTCTGGTTCCTGCTTGCGTTCACATTCATCTGTGGTCCGTGGGTACCGAAATGGCTCGTAGGTGCTGCTATCGTCGTCATGGCTTGTCTGACAGCGATCGGTGGTGTCGTTCAATCCAAGAACGATGTACCGGATCCCAAAGCAGTCAGAGCCAATGCTGACAAATTCGGTTACAAGATCTTTATTCCGGCTGCCTGCATCGCTATTGTCGCAGTTGTAGGTGCTACGCTCGGTTCTAAGGTTCCGGCTTTATCTTGGCTGACTGCCAACAACGCGATCGGTCTTTCCGGTATCGTTGCATTATGCTCTGCGATCCTGCTTACGAAATGTGATCCGAAGTATGCTGCTGTTGATGGCGCAAGACTGATGGACAATGTTTCTACGACAGGTATCCTGCCTCAGCTGCTGTCTGCTTTGGGTGCTCTGTTCACTGCTGCCGGTGTAGGCGATGCGATCTCACACTATGTTTCGATGATCGTTCCTGAAAACAACATTCTGATCGCCTGCTTCATTTACTGCTTAGGCATGGCTCTGTTTACGATGGTCATGGGTAACGGTTTCGCCGCCTTCTCTGTCATCATGGTCGGTGTCGGTGTTCCGTTCCTCATTTCGAAGGGTGCTGATCCGGTCGTTGTCGGTGCATTAGGTCTGACGGCTGCTTACTGTGGCACGCTGTGCACACCGATGGCTGCAAACTTCAACATCGTTCCGGCTGCTTTGCTTGAGACGAAGAACAAATACTCCGTCATCAAGTCACAGGTACCTTTCGCTATCTGTATGCTGCTGATCCATGTCGTTCTGCTTTATATCTTCGCTTTCTAAGGAGTAGAAAATGAAAATATTGCTTACTGGTTTTGAGCCGTTCGGCGGCGAGAGCGTGAACCCTGCCAAAGAGGCAGTCCAGCTCGTCAGAGATGAGATCAAGGGTGCTCAGATCGTCAAGTGCTATGTCCCGGTCGTCTTCGGTAAGGCGATCGAGACGGTCCACGAGGCGATGAAAAAGGAGAATCCTGATGTCGTATTGTGCATCGGTCAGGCCGGTGGCAGATACGAGATCACTCCTGAAAGAGTCGCGATCAACTGCGATGATGGCAGGATCCCTGATAATGAGGGAAATCAGCCTGTCGATCAGCCCGTCTTCGCTGACGGTCCCAGCGCTTATTTCTCAACGCTGCCGATCAAGAAGATGGTCGAATACATCAAGGCTGCCAATGTTCCGGCTGCGATATCCAATACAGCAGGGACTTATGTCTGCAACCATCTGATGTATGGTGTCTGCTACTACATCGACAAGGAATTCCCGAATGCGATCGGTGGATTCATGCATGTGCCTTTCCTTCATGAACAGGTCATGAACAAGAAAGAGACCGCTTCCTTGTCCAAGGACGATGTCGTTACCGGCATCGAAGCTGCGATCGAGGCAATCGTCGATTCTCTCAGTTAGGATCGAAGAAAAACAAAACAGATATCCCCTTGGCTCAGGCTGAGGGGTTTTTCTTATGGATGATGGTATGATGGAATTAAGAAAGAGTTTTTGGAAAGAATGATACGGATATGTGAGGCACATGAAAGCCAAAGCAAGGAGATCCTGGAATTCACGAAGATCGTAGGAAGGGAATCAGATAATCTGACTTACGGTGAAGAGGGGATAGAGGTCCCTGTGGAGGCCGAAGAGAGATATCTTAAGGCTGTGAGGGAGTCAAAGACTTCCGCTTTCTTTCTGGCAATGGATGAGGACAGGATCGTCGGCATGGCCAACTTTGATGTCCCGACAAGCAGAAAGAGGCTGAAACACAGCGCAACGATCGGAATCTCGGTAAGAAGATCCTATTGGGGGAAAGGCATCGGTTCGCTTCTGATGGAAAAAATGATCGAACATGGTAAGCAGATCAATACAAAGGTCATCTATCTGGAAGTGAGGAGTGACAACGACAGGGCGATCGCTTTGTATAAAAAATACGGTTTTGTGAAAACAGGTGTACGTCATGGCCTGATGAGGATAGAGGGAAGGCCGGTCGATGTCGATATGATGGAATTGATGATGGAGGAATAAAAATGGCAGTCGATAAAAACATTTTTTTGCATGAATCGGATAAGGCAGCTCTGGATGCGCTGGAGGCGATCCCTGGGTTTACACAGGTGACCAAGGCTTTCATCAAGGCCTGGAATGAAAAGATGATGTATATTCAGAATATGTCGACGAATATCCGGATCGATGAGCGGCAATTGAAGAAGTATCATGACATGCTGATACCGATCTGTGAGAAGCTGGATATCGAAGTACCTGATCTGTTTCTGACGCTCAATGTCGTTCCCAATGCCTGGACTTCGGGAGATGAGAAGCCTTATATCGTGATGACTTCGGGTCTGCTGGAGACGATGCCGGAGGAGCTCATTCCGACGATCCTGGCACACGAATGCGGTCACATCGCCTGTCACCATGTCCTGTATCGGACGATGGGTCAGATGATCCTAAACGGCTCTCTGATGATGATGTTGGGAACGGGACTGGGAGCTTTCATTTCCATTCCTTTACGAAGTGCTTTTGCTTATTGGATGCGCTGTTCGGAATTTTCAGCTGACCGGGCGGCGATCTTGTGTGATGGCAGCGCCGATCATCTCGTGGAGATGTGCATGCGTTTTGCGGGTTTTGGAAACAATGTTGCCGGCGAGATGAATCGTGAGGCTTTCATCGATCAGGCCAGAGATTATAAGAAGCTGATCGAAAACGATCAAGGCAATCAGGCGATGGAGTTCATGCTGTTTCGAAACAATTCCCATCCGATCAACGCGGTGAGGGCTCTGGAGGCGATGGATTTCGCTTCATCTCAACAGTTCTATAAGGCAAAGAGATATATGGATGCCTGCAGAAGAAAGGAAACACCTTTTGAATTTCCGCTTTCTTTTTCTGATCATTCTTTGATCGGAAAGGATCTTGCGGAAGTCAGAAAGGAGCTGGAAGAGAAAGGCTTTGAAGTAAGTGTTCAGAGACTGACTGAAAAGAATATCCTGCTTAAGGAAGGAAGTGTTACGAAGATCTTGTTGAACGGTTCCGATGCCTACAAGGAGGGAGACTGGTTTGAAAAAGGAGCGAAGGCTCTTGTCGAGTATTACCGGCCTTTAAGTGAAAAAGAGGTCACAAGGATGCATCCGGGTCAGGTCAGGATGCCAAATGCCTCTTCTTACTATATCGGAAAGGATATCCGGGAGGCGGATATGGAATTATATGAAGCAGGTATCGTCAATACGTCGCTGGTCCCGCTGCGTGATCTGGAAAGCAATAAGGATCCTCGTATGAATAAGGTCGTTTCGATCTCGATCAACGGAAAAGAGAGTTTTGAAAAGGATGAATGGGTCTCGGCCATGGATGATGTGGCGATCACCTATCATACCGACCGATAGAGTTTCGTTCATTTGTATCTTCAAGGGCTGTGAAAAACAGCCTTTTTTCTGAAATGCGATAAAATTATCTTGTTAGCAAGAGGTAACTGATATGGATATGGAAAGAAAACAGCGGATACGTAGTGCGTACAGGACGACGGGGAGAAGTTCCGGTTTCTATGACGGGATGATGACATATTCCACTTTTTTGGGGAAAGCGATCTGTCGCATCGTCTGGAACATGGATGGGAAGAAGAATCTGGATTATGTCGAGAAGGCTCTGTCGGGCATCCCTGAGGACTTTAAGGGGAAACTGCTTGAGGTACCGGTAGGTACCGGTGTTTTGACGATGCCGGTATACAGAGAGCTTCCGGATGCGGATATCACCTGTCTGGATTATTCTGCAGATATGATGGCTTCAGCTCAAAAGAAAGCGCAGGATATGGGGATCACCAATGTTTCTTTCATGCAGGGAGATGTCGGAGCCTTGCCTTTCGAAGATGAACAATTTGATATCGTTTTGTCGATGAATGGCTTTCATGCCTTTCCGGATAAGGAAGCAGCTTACAGGGAGACGTATCGTGTCCTTAAGAAGGGCGGTACGTTCTGCGGCTGTTTCTACATCAAGGGCGAGTGTTCCCGAACGGACTGGTTCATCTCACATCTGTATCAGCCCAAGGGTTTCTTCACGGCTCCTTATGAGAGCAAGCTTTCCCTGAAGGAAAGACTTGAGAAGATGTATACGAAGGTCGAGGTCTCAAGCGTCGAGGGGATCGGCTGCTTCCGTTGTATCAAATAGGCCAAAGAAAAAAGCCGTCTTATGGATGATGATATATCTGTAGGACGGCTTTTTGTTTAGACGCGTTTTTTGAAGGTCTCGACCAGAGCGTCGATGACAGCGGAGCGGAATGCCCTCTGT
>CADBND010000254.1 GCA_902795875.1 uncultured Erysipelotrichaceae bacterium | reverse complement strand
GGCATCGTCAATACTGATGTCTTGAGCGTGACGGAAGGAAAGGCAGACGATATCCTTCTGGGAACGGATGGCGGCGGTATCTATGTCATAAGCAGGAACGGCATCGATCAGATCGACCATGAGGACGGTCTGACTTCGGACAACGTGATGCGTATCAAAAGGGACGAGAGAAGAGGGATCTATTGGGTCGTTACCGGTAATTCCATCTCTTATCTGGATGAGGATTATAAACTGAATCTGCTCGACAATATCCCTTATTTCAATAATTTCGATCTTTATGAAAACGAGAGGGGAGAACTCTGGATCCTTGCGAGCAACGGTATCTATGTCGTCAATACCGAGGATATCCTGAGTGGAAAAGAGGTCAACCCCATCTATTACACCATGAACAATGGTCTGCCTTGTATCACGACAGCCAATTCCTACAGTGAACTGACGGATGAGGGCATTCTTTACATCGCCGGTACGACCGGTGTAGCCAAGGCCGATATCAACGAGACGTTTGAAAGCGTGGGGGATCTGAAATTTGCGGTACCCTATGTGGAGGTCGACGGAAGGCTGACCTATCCCGATGAAACAGGAGTTTTCTTTGTCCCACAGCAGGCCAAGAGAGTGACAATATATGGTTATGTCTTCACCTATTCTCTGGTCGATCCGGTCGTTTCCTATATTCTCCACGGTTTCGATGAGGAATATACCTCCGGTAACGCGAAAGATCTCTTCCCTGTCAATTACACCAATCTGCCGGGCGGAGAATACATTTTCGAGATGGATATGAACTACTCGCTGTCAGATGAGATCATCGGTACTTCCATTCGCATCGTCAAGGACAAGTCTCCTTACGAACAGGGCTGGTTCTATATCTATGCGGCGCTATGTGCAGCGATCATTTTCTACGCGTTGATCAATGTGATCGTGGAACGGACCGAAGAAAAGCTGGAGAAGAGACACAAGGAAGAAAGCGAAAGGCAGCGCATCGTCAATGAGCTCAATATGGGCAACGACATACAACGCGGTGTGCTTCCGCACATCTTCCCGCCTTTCCCCGACAGGAAAGAGGTCGAGATCTATGCCAGCATGGATCCTGCCAAGGAAGTCGGCGGTGATTTCTATGACTACTTCTTCATCGATGACGATCATCTCTGTTTCCTGATGGCGGATGTCAGTGGTAAGGGCATACCCGGTGCCTTGTTTATGATGGTCACCAAGACGATCATCCATAACTCGGCAATGTTTGCCTTCTCGCCGGCCGAGACGCTCATGTCGGCGAATGAAACGATCTGTGCCGATAATCAGACGCAGATGTTCGTGACGGTATGGCTCGGTGTTCTGGAATTATCGACCGGCATACTGAGAGCTTCCAATGCCGGACACGAGTATCCGATCATCCGCAAAGCGGGCGGTGATTTCGAGATCTTCAAGGATAAACACGGTTTCGTACTTGGCGGCATGGAAGGTATGAAATATAAAGATTATGAGATCAAGCTCGAACCGGGAAGCAGGATCTTCCTATATACCGACGGCATTCCGGAGGCGACCGACAAAAACAACAGGATGTTCGGTATGGACAACCTGGTGAAGGCTTTGAATTCATCGAAGGATTCCAGTCCTGAAGAGTTGTTGAAGGACGTGCGTACTGCGGTAGACCGTTTCGTGAACGGTGCGGAACAGTTCGATGATCTCACGATGCTGTGTATGGAATATAAAGGTCCGAAAGGATCCTGATAAAAAGAGTATTCAAGCCCCGCACGGGGGCTTTCTTTCAGAAGGGTTAGCATATGGAGAAAACGAATCAGAGAACAGATCTGGACACATTTATCGATGAGCTGCATGAATTCTCGAAGAGCGGGAAAAAGCCCGCTCTGGCTTCACGGGAACTGCGTTTTCAATTGGAGAAGCAGAGAGAAAGGATAAAGCGGTATGGCCTGGAGATGGAGGAGAAGATCGATCATACGAAGGATGAGATCTATGGCGGTCTTTCCCGCAAAGGAACTTCTATCCGTGCCGACGTGGTGTACAGAGAAGGTGTGCGCAGAATGTCGATCCGCAAAGACGGAAAGCAATTGTATCGGAAAGAAGAGCCAGTCATTTTCTATGCCACGGAATTATATCGGGAAGGATACAGCGATGATCTGTGCGTCTGTCCGGGTTGCGGAAACAGCGCTAGGAAATCGAAGATGCGGGAGGGCTGTCCCTATTGCGGGACGGTGTTTGAAGTCGAGGATGCCTGGCCGGTATTCTCCTGCTGGTACGATGTCCGCAGCATCGTTGAAAGAGGAAGACTGATCCCTGATCTGAAAAGAAATCTTACGATCCTGTTTGGGATCTCTATGACTGTATCTTTTGTTTTGTATCTCCTGAATTCTTCGGATATGGATATGCCCTGGCGGATATTGGCGGCATTGTTCGCGGCGGCTTTTTCTTCAGCGGGGATCGTATTCGTTGCCTACATGTTAAACAGTCTGTTCCTGCTTTTTCAGCTCATGAAAGAAGCAGGAAGATCGCTCCCTTTACTGAAGGGAATAAAGACCGGGAAAAAGCTTGAAGAGAAGATGAAGGAATATGAGCCGGATTTCTCTTTCTCTTATTTTGAGGGCAGAGTCCTTTCTCTTTTAAGGATGATCGCCTTCAGCGAGAAACGGGATGAACTGAGTGTCTATGAAGGAGAGGAAGATCTTTCTTTTCTGGATGATCTGATCGATATGCAATACAGAGGTGCACTGCAGCTTCTTGATTTTATGGAAAAAGATAATGTCCTGCATGTGAAGGTGAGAGCCTTCATGGATGACCTGCATTACAACGGCAGGATCTTCCGGAAAGATGAGGATCTGACCGTGACGCTTGAAAAGGATGTCGATCCAACCTTCGATCCGGGCTTTTCCTTAAACAAGGTGGAATGTCGAAACTGCGGCGCAAGTTTCGATGCCTTGCACAGAAAAAAGTGTCCGTATTGCGGAAGCGAATATAAACTGATCCATGACGACTGGATGATCACATCGATACGCAGAAGATGAATAGAAAAACAGGATTTTACGGGATCCTGTTTTGTGTATGATAAGTGTTATTCGTGGGGGCGTGCAGCGAGATAATCGGTCAGTCCCGGTACGAAGATCGTCTTTCGTCCCAGACCTGTGTCGTAGAGATAGGACGTACCGTCATATTTGTAGTTGGGGAAAGCGTTCTTCAGTATCGATTCGGAAAGTTCGTTTCCGGGCACGATGTAGTCGTGCTTCAATCCATTTTCTCTCATCGTGACTGCCGCGTAGATCAGATCGACATCACGGGTATCGCCATATTCTTCCAAAGCGACTTTCATCCGTTTCGCAAGTTCGATGGCTGTGTCATCGTCGATCGCACTGAGTAAGCCGATTCCGAATTTGACACCGGAGGCTTCGTATTCTTTGTAGTCGCCAAACAGGATCTCTTCATCGCTCATGCCGGCGTAGGATAAACTTTCCGCATGCAGTTTCTTATAGAAGTCATCCGCATCGACTTGCGCAATCAAAGAGAGTTCTTCTACCGCTTTGCGGTCGGCGTCTGTTGTTGTGGATGCGGAGAAATTGCTGGTATCGGAAAGGATGGCTCCTAACAGGATGTGTGCGGTCTGCTTGTCGATCTCGACGCCGTAGTTGAGATAATCGAGCCAGACGATCGTTGCGGTGGCACCAATCGGTTTTCCTTCATAGACGACCATGTTTCCGGTGGAGACTGTCCCGATGCCATGGTGATCGAGAACGCCGACGATGTGCGCATCTTCCATGCCGTCTGCCGCCTGGGCATATTCACAGTGATCCACCAGGAAGATATTGAGTCCGGATGCGTCGTAGAGGATCTCCGGGGTCTTTACACCGGCATCCTTTAGTACGAAGGCTGTTTCATTGTTTACGGGCATTGTGATGGCCGGCTTTGCCTCATAGCCCAGTTCATTAAGCAGTCTGGCATAGGCGATGGCTGTACAGACGGTATCGGAATTGGGGTTCTTGTGTCCGATCACATAGATCGGTCCTTCTTCCAGGACCATGTTGGAGATGGAACTGCGGTTGAGTTCCTGCAGCCTCTTTTTTTCATTGACAAGCTGTTCAGCCTGCATCGATGCTTCTTCGATCTGTGACCGGGCGTCTTTTTCTGCTTTGTTTACACCGGTATTATAGGCGAGGACAGCTGCCAGACATGTACATATAAGTAATATCGCAATATGCAGGATCAGATTTTTATTCTCTTTCATAATGATCGTCTTCCTTTTTCCATGATTATTATATCTTAATGGCACCGTTTCGCATGTTTTATCCAAAGGAGGTATAATCAAATTAGCCAACGCTAACTGGATATGGAAAGAAGGTATGATCTATGCGTTTCGATGAGATGGGATTGAAAAAAGGAAAGACACTGATGCTGCTGCCGGGAACGGCTTGCGATTATGAAACGAATTTCGGGAATGTTCTGGAAGAACTGAAAAAGAAGTATCATCTGATCTGTGTTGATTATGACGGTTTCGATGGAAGTGATACGGTCTTCCCCGACATCCTGACAGTTACCGAAAAGATCGAAAAATATATTCAGGAAAAACATGATGGAAGGATCGACGGAGCGATCGGTTCTTCTCTTGGTTCGACATTTGTTGGGCAGCTGATACAGAGAAGAAAGATCCATATCGATCACGGGATATTCGGCAGTCCCGATCTCGACCAGAGCGGGAAGTTCAGTGCCTGGCTGCAGTCAAAACTGGTCGTTCCGCTTCTGACGAATTTCACGAAGAACGAGAAAAGCAGAGAAAAGACGAAGAAGAAGCTGCAGAAGTTTTTTGAGATGAGCGATGAGATGGCGGATAAGTTCATGAACTGCTTCTCGAAGTTTTCTCCCGAATCGATCAGAAACGAATATTATACTGATCTGCTGACATGGCTTCATGATGACATTCAGGTAGAGGGGACAAAGGTCCACTTCATCTATGCGAAAAAGATGGGGGAGAAGTATCTGAAAAGATATCAGAAATACTTCCATGAACCGGAGATTCGGGAATTCGATATGCAACACGAACAGTGGCTCTTTGGCGGTGAAGAATACGCAAGGCCGGTGTTGAAGGCGATCGATGAGTTCATGAACGAATAATATACACAAAACAAAAGGTCTTTATGTTGCGGTTCATAAAGACCTTTTTGAATCTCTCAGGAGACTTTCTTCTTCTTTGCGGACAGCAGGATCCCGAACAGTAAGAAGAGGACTGATGTACCTAGCAGGCAGATCCCGATATTGGAAGATCTTGAAGTGAGGGCTTCGAGCAGTTCCGGAAGAAAGAGTCCGGGTCCTTTTTCACCGATGAGGGAAAGGGATCTTTGCGTCAATTGCGGTGTAAAGGTCTTTGTGAGGAAAAGAAGGATCCCCGCAAGCAGGATGGAGATGCCGATAAAGAATGGCGCTTTGGATCTGGAACATAATATTACCAGAAACATGATGAGGACACTCAGGCCGGTCCCCATATAAAACAGGGTGTCGTTCTTCACAAGATGAAGTCCTTTCAAAATGGTTTCCGGTAATGCGGATCGCGTCGAATTAAGAGAAGGAAGGTTTTCATAGAGCCTGGGATAGATGAAGTTTTGAACGCTGTTACGGATGATGGGGTCAGTGATGTTCGGATTTAGGAGTTCTTCGGAATAGCCGTTTTGTGAAAGATATTCACTCACAATAATACGTATTTCCTCACTGAAGGCCGATTCATCGATCTCTGTCTGATCTGAGACATCTTCAAACAGAGAAGTGATCAAAGTGGAATAGCGTTCACGGTAGATCGTATCGACTTTTTCTTCGATCTTCTGGTACAGCTCGTTTTTCATGTCGGCAGAGTCCTTGCCGGTAAGCAGAAGATAGGCGAAGGTATTTTTCTGATCGAGGTCGAGACTGCAGAACAGGTCATCATCTGCGATCCTTTCGATATAGGTCCGGTATTTGGAGACCATTGAATTATGCAGGAACACGCTTTCCTTTTCATATACTTTTCCGCTTTGTAAGGTCTGATAGCCATAGAGGCGGTTGGGAGAGATATATTTTTCTTCGATGGCTGTCTGTGTATAGCCGGTGGCCAGATCATCCGTGAAAAGATTCATTTTCGTATATGCATATTTCTCATCGCTTTTTTCTTTGGCATAGGAAAAGGCACCTTCCTGGCAACGGGTGGCTTCCTTGCCGGAAAGATTCAAGGCAAGGCATACCTGGTCGGGTATCGAAGAGCTTAGGAATTCATAGATGTCCGTTTTTTCTTCGTTTTGGGAATACTCATATCCCATGATCTTTTTTCCGATCTGCGCCTGGACAAGGACCTGATCGAACGTTCCTTTTTCAAGTATGCGCGGGGTGAGGAAAGATAAGGTGCTTATCAGAATGAATAGAAAAAGAATAAACGAAAGGAATACAGAAAATATGATGTTTCTTGTTTTCATGATGTCCTCCGGGTTGTACTGATTCAATTATATAATGCGAATTAAATAAATATGTCAGCCTGTATATCGAATTGTACGGAATTGGGAAAAGAAAAAAAGAAAGAAAGGTTAGTGGTTGCTAACTTTTTGGATTATAATTGTTTTGTGTATCAACCGGAGGGTCATATGTTTCTGGAATTAAAGGGTATCCGCAAGAGCTATGGAGAAAAGGAAAACAGGGTCGAAGTTCTCAAGGACATCGATATAGAGGTCGAAAAGGGCGAGTTCGTCATTTTGCTGGGACCTTCGGGTTCAGGGAAATCGACACTGCTCAATATCATTGGCGGGATCGATGATTGCGATGAAGGAAGCATTTCTATAGAGGGAAAGATCCTGGAGAACATGTCGGAAAAACAGTTGAGTTCCTATCGCCGTGAACATCTCGGTTACATCTTCCAGCAATACAATCTGATCCCCGATCTGACGGTGCGGGAAAACATCGAGACCGGTGCCTATCTGAGTAAACATCCATTGGAGATCGATCCTTTGGTCGATGTGCTGGGTCTTAAGGAACACGCGGACAAGCTTCCGGCTCAGCTTTCCGGCGGCCAGCAACAGCGTACTTCCATCGGGAGGGCGATCGTCAAGAATCCGAATATCCTGCTTTGCGATGAACCGACAGGAGCTTTGGATTACGCGACGTCCAAGGAGATCATGAAGCTGATCGAGACGGTCAATCAGACTTATCACACGACCATCATCAT
Organism: uncultured Erysipelotrichaceae bacterium; assembly: GCA_902795875.1. Classification (GTDB taxonomy): domain Bacteria; phylum Bacillota_I; class Bacilli_A; order Erysipelotrichales; family Erysipelotrichaceae; genus Colivicinus. The sequence goes on along the minus strand of CADBND010000254.1, from coordinate 2,201 downwards.
GGTGACACACAACGATGCGTTCAAGGATATGGCGGATCGCGTCATCCGTCTGCGTGACGGTCAGATACGAAAGAACTACAAGAACGAAACCAAGATCAGAGCGGAGGATCTGGAGTGGTGATATGAGAGATCCTCTGAACAAGCGTCTGCCGCGTGAATTCAAAAACGAATTGGGAAAGTATATGGTCATCTTTATCCTGATGGTCTTTTCGATCGGCTTGGAGGGCGGTTACATTGTCGGAGACGGTTCCATGATCAAGGCGTATGAAAAGAGTTTTGAGAAGTTTACGATCGAAGACGGCAATTTCACGACAAGAAGGAAGATGACGCTTGCGCAGAAGAATATCGTTGAGGATTTCGGAATAAAGGTATTCGAAAACTTTTATGTGGAAATAAAGGATGAGGAAAACAGGACCTATCGCCTGTATAAGAACAGGGATGAGGTCGATCGGGTCGATCTGTTTGAAGGAAGGATCCCCGTAAGGGAAGATGAGATCGCCTTGGACAGGGCTTTCTGCGCAAACAACGGGATCTCCTTAAACGATACGCTTACGATCGAAAAGGAAGATTACACTGTTGTCGGGATCGTGGCTTTATCCGATTATTCTTCCCTGTTTGCGGATCAGAATGACATCATGTTCGACGCGGTGAGTTTTTCGGTCGGCATCGTTTCCGATGATAGATTCGATCGCTTTACGAAGGTCCAATACAACTACGCTTACCTCTATGATGAGGCTCCTTTGGATCAGGAGGATGAGAAACAGAAGGCGGATACGCTTTCCAAGCAGCTTGCAGGTGAGGTCGTTCTGGATTCTTTTACGCCCCGTTATCTGAATCATGCGATCACTTTTACGGGCGATGATATGGGATCGGACAGGGCGATGATGGATATCCTTTTCTATATCATTATCGCGATCATGGCTTTCGTTTTTTCTTTGACGGCTGCTACGACCATACGAAAAGAGATGACTGTGATCGGTACCCTTCTGGCCAGCGGTTATACGAAAAGGGAGCTGATCGTTCATTATATGAAGCTGCCGCTTCTGGTGACGCTTGTTTCTGCGCTCATCGGCAATATCATAGGATATACCTGGATGAAGGATATGGTCGTCGATCTTTATTACAATTCCTATTCGCTTCCCCGTTATACGACGATCTGGTCTGCAGAAGCTTTTATACGTACGACACTGATCCCGATCGCCATGATGGTCGTGATCGATCTTCTGGTTTTGAACTGGAAACTCCGGATGCCGATCCTGAATTTCTTAAGAAAGCAGAACACTTCTTCACGAAACCGGAGAGCATTTCCTCTGAGCCGGCGCATCCCTTTCATCGACCGTTTCCGTACCCGTATCTTTATGAAGAATATCCCTTCCTATCTGCTTATGCTGGTGGGGATACTGTTTGCCAATCTTCTGATCTTGTTCGGTCTGGATTTTCCGAAGATCATCGATGAGTATGAAGCAGAGATGCTGTCAAATCCCCTTGCTCCGTATATTACGATGCTGAACATGCCTCCAAGTATGAACAGGGATGATCACCGTCTGGAGAACAGTTTTGAGATGCTGGAGTTCTACAATGAGGTCCAGACTGATAATGATACGGCGGAGAAGATCTCGGCTTATTCCTTGAGGACAATAGCTGATCTTGAGATGGGATATAATGGCGAGTCGGTCACGGTCTATGGAATAGAAAAGGATTCTGATTTCATCGATCTGGATCTGGATGATCATGAGATCTATATTTCCAGTGCTTATGCGGATAAGTTCCTTCTGGAAGAAGGGGATCATATCATCCTGAAGGAAGAATATGAGGATACCTATTATGATCTGCAGATAGACGGTACTTATGACTATCTGGGAGGTCTGTGCATATTCATGTCCAGAGAAGATCTCAATAAGGCTTTCGATATGGACAAGGAAACGTTTGTGGGTTATTTCTCAAAGACGCCGATCGAAGATATCGATGAGAAGTATATCGGTACGGTGATCGATGATGTCGCTTTGACGAAACTTTCAAGACAATTGAAGATCTCTTTCGGGGGAATGATGGATATGGTCGTCGTTTTTGCGGTGGTCATCTATGTGGTGCTGATCTATATCCTTTCCAAGATGATGATCGAGTCCAGTGCCCAGTCCATTTCGATGTCCAAGATCATGGGTTATACCAACGGGGAGATCGCTTCTTTATATATCGTGACG